>NZ_CP014517.1:4202500-4316152 GCF_001577265.1 Variovorax sp. PAMC 28711
GGTTCCGAGGAACACGTCCTGCACGTCGCGCCGACGCACCGGCTGGTTGTTGATGTAGTAGCTGCTGGTGCCGTCGCGCGTCAGCACGCGCTTGACGGCGATTTCGGTGAACTGCGCCCACTGTCCGCCCGCACGGTGGTCGGCGTTGTCGAACACCAGTTCGACGCTCGATCGGCTGGCCTGCTTGCGCGTCGTGGTGCCATTGAAGATCACGTCCTGCATCGACTCGCCGCGCAGTTCGCTGGCGCGCGATTCACCGAGCACCCAACGCACCGCATCCATGATGTTCGACTTGCCGCAACCGTTCGGGCCGACCACGCCGACGAGTTGGCCGGGCAGCAAAAAATTGGTGGGCTCAGCGAACGATTTGAAGCCGGAAAGCTTGATGGAGTTGAGACGCACGACGTGTTGGCTTTTTTGCCAAGGTGTTGATTTGTAAGGAAAAACGCATGCGGAATGCGGTGCCGCCCGAAGCGCCGATGATAACGTGCGCACCATGAGCGAATCACCGAATCCCACCCCCTTCGCGCATACCCGCTGGCCTCTGGCAGCGCTGGCGTTGGCGCTTGCATTGAACGGCTGCGGCGCCATGCGAACCACGGAGCGCGCCGATACCTATACCGGCAATGAATGGTTGCAATCCGGGACCAATCGTGTCGCCAATCTGGCGCTGCGCGACAACCTGCAATCGGTACGACGCGTGCAACTCACGCTGTACCGGCGCAACCCGCGCGAGTGGCGCAAATGGGCGCCCAGCGCCGAGGAGGCCATTAAGCGCACCTGGGATGCGGCCCTGCAGGGCACGCCCTTGCCGGAGTGGCGCGGCACGACGGGCATCGAGGCCATCCGGCTGGCGTTCGACAACGGGTCGCAAGGGTTCCAGGGCGATCGCATCGCGGCACTGGTGTACGGCTGGGCCTCCATGCTCAAGCAGGCCAATGGCGACACCTGGGAGCAGAAGATGCTCGACGGCGTCGATGCCGAGAACGCCTACCGCGCAGCGCGCAACTTCGAAATCTCGTTGTGGCTGCTCGGCTCCAAAAGCGGCGCCGATGGCCAGCCGCTGCTGCTCGCCACCGAGATCAGCGAGCGCGGCCGCAATCTGGTAGCCGACCGTGAGCTCTCGAAAGTCACCGCGCGGCTCGATCTGATGGCGGCGCAGGCCGATGAAAAGTACCGGCGGGCGGCGCTGGATTTCAGCCAGAACTGGATTCTGGGCAGTCTCGGCCCCCTGATTGCACTGACCAAACCTTAGGAAACAAATTTCTTTTTAAGCTATTTACGGTAATATCTTTCCGTGAATAAAAAGGAACTCACGCTTGCACTCGTCGCCCGCCGTGACGCCGCTGGGCTCTCGAACGCCGCGATCGCGCTTCGCTCCGGCCTGACCGACCGGTCGGTCCGCAATGCGCTCGGCCTGCAAGGCAACCCGCAGCTGTCGTCGCTGCTGGCGCTGGTCGACGCGCTGGGGCTCGAACTGCAGCTCGTGCCCAAGGGCTTCGGCGCCAGCGCCGAGGCCGATCCGGACTACCGGCCCGTCACCACGCGCATCGGCGCTGCCGTGGCACGCGCGCCGGCCGCCCCGTCTCCCGTCCGCAAGCGGGCCAGCGCGGCATGAACGTCAAGATCCTCGAGATTTCGCTCGGCGCCCGGCGCTTCGGCAAGCTCTTTCAGTACGCCGACCTGTGCCGCTTCGTCGCCGAGCCGGCGCTGGCCGCCGATCCGCCGCTCGAGGTGCTGTCGCTGTCGATGGTGGCCGGCGACGTTGCGGGCCAGTCCGGTTTGTGGCGCGACGTGAAGAACCCGCTCTTCAATGCCCAGGGCGGACGCCTGCCGACCTTCTTTCAGAACCTGCTGCCCGAGGGCGTATTGCGCACGCACATCGCGCAGTTGCGCGGCTGCCGCGACGACGATCACTTCGAGCTGTTGGCTGCCTGCGGCGGCGACCTGCCCGGCGCGGTCGGCGCACGGCCCGTCGCGGTCGACCGCGCGACATTGCAGCGCCTGGTCACGCAAGACCAGGACGCGCTCGAAATGTCGGTGGTCGAGATTCCGTTGCCGCAAGGCATTTCGGTCTCGGGTGTGCAACCCAAGCTGGGGCTGCGTCGCCAGGGCGGGCGGTACGTGGCGCGCACCCGCGCGGGCGCCAGCACACGCGTGATCGCCAAGCTCCCGGTGGTCGGGCAGCCGCACATGCCGCGGCTCGAAAAGCTCTCGCTCGACATGGCCGCCGCCGCGGGCGTCGAGGTGTGCCATGCCGAGCTGGCGCCGCTCTCGGCCATCCATGCGGAGCACAGCTATGCGTTGCCCGACGAGTCCGACTTTCTCGCCGTCACCCGCTTCGACCGCGACGGCGCGCGTCGCATCCACTTCGAAGACTTCGCACAGGTGCTCTCGATCGACCCCCTGAACAAATACAGCGCGAGCTATCTCGAAATGGCGCTGGCGATGCAGGCCTTTCCGTCGTTGGGAGAAGACGCTGTACTGGAACTGCTGCGGCGCCTCGCCGTCAACGACCTGCTCGGCAACCCCGATGGGCACCTGAAGAACTTCGGCGTGCTTTACCCCGACGGCATGGCGCCGCGCCTGGCACCGGCCTACGACATCGTGGCCTACGCGGCGCTGCAAGGCGTCGAAGGGCACGCGCTGCCGCTGATGCCGAGCGCGGCAGGCGCGGTGCGCCCCGCCCGCCGCACCGCGCTTTTCACGCCGACCACCTTGCGCGCGTTTTGCGCGGCTGCCGCGCTGCACGAGCCGCTGGTGCGCAAGCTCATCGCCGACACCAGCCGCCGTGCACGCGACCGCTGGCCCGCCATGATCGAGGGCTCCAGCCTGCCGCCAGCCTGGCAAAAACGGCTCCGGCAGCGCTTGCAGGCGCATCCTTTCCTGCAAGGTCTTGCGCGGCGCGGCACCTAAAATGCTTTGCTGCTTTCTTCCACCCTTCTCCCAACTTTTTCCAGGCACTTCATGAGCTCCATCAATTTCATCGGCGGCGAAAAAGGCGGCGTCGGCAAGTCGGTCACCGCACGGGTGCTTGCGCAATATTTCATCGACCACAGCAAGCCGTTCACCGGCTTCGACACCGACCGGTCGCACAGCTCTTTCACGCGTTTCTACGAAGGGTTTGCGTCGCCGGTGGTGGTCGACAGCTTCGAAGGGCTCGACACCATCGTGAACAGCTTCGAGACGAACCCCGCGCAGAGCGTGATCGTCGACCTGGCCGCGCAAACGCTGGCACCGCTGTCGCGCTGGATCAAGGAGTCGGACCTGTTCGACGTGTTCGCCGAACTCGGCGTGGCAGTCAATTTCTGGCATGTGCTGGACGATGGCAGGGATTCGACCGACCTGCTCGGCACGCTCATCGACACCTTCGGGAGTCGGCCCAACTACATCGTGGTGCAGAACTATGGCCGCGGCAGCGACTTCGGCATGCTGCTGGCATCGCAGGCGCTCGCCAAGGCCACGGCGAACGGGGCGCGCGTGATCGCGCTGCCGCGCCTGCACGACGCCAGCATGCGCAAGATCGATTCGCAGAACACCAGTTTCTGGAAAGCCGTGAACGACCGCGAAGGCCCGCATGCGCTGGGCCTGCTGGAACGCCAACGCGTGAAGAGCTGGCTGACGACCACCTACGCGGCTTTCGACACCCTGCCGCTCTGAGTCAGCAACCCGAAGCAACGAATGCAGAGACGAGTTTTTTCACTGGCCCTGACCGCCGGATTGGCGGCCATGGCGGCCCGCGCCACTGCCAGCGACCTGAGCCGTCCTGACGGCACCGGCGACTTGAAGGCGGCACTTCAGCGCATCGAGCAGGCGAGCGGCGGGCGCCTGGGCGTGTGCATGCTGGACACCGCGAGCGGACGCCGCATCGGATACCGCGCCGCCGAACGCTTCCCGATGTGCAGCACCTTCAAGCTGCTCGCGGCGGCCCGGGTGCTACACCGCGTCGATGCTGGCCAGGAAGAGCTCGCGCGTGCGGTGACGGTGGCGCGCGCCGACATCGTGCCGCATTCGCCGCTCACCGAACCGCATGTCGGCGGCACGATGACCCTGGGCGCACTCTGCGAAGCGACCATCACCCAGAGCGACAACGCGGCGGCCAACCTGATGCTGGCCAGCTTCGGCGGCCCGACCGCACTCACGGCCTATGTGCGTTCACTGGGCGACAGGACGACGCGCCTCGATCGCAACGAGCCCAGCCTGAACGAAGCGATCGCCGGCGACCCACGCGACACGACGACACCCGCGGCCATGCTCGGCCTGACGCGCAAACTGGTGCTCGGCGATGCGTTGAAGCCCGCTTCGCGCGAGCAATTGCGCGATTGGCTGCTGGCCAACAAGACCGGCGACCGGAAGCTCCGCGCCGGCCTCCCGGCTGGCTGGAAAGTGGGTGACAAGACGGGCGGGGGTGCCTTCGGCACCAACAACGACGTGGGCGTCGTCTGGCCGCCGAATCGCCCGCCGGTTCTCGTCGCGGCCTATCTCACGCAGACCGCGGCGGCGCTCGAACAACGCGACGCCGCACTGGCTGCGGTGGCGGCCTTGATTCCGGATTTCGTCGGCGCCTGAAGCGCTGGCGTGTCAGGCGCTGCGTGCGCGCTTGAAGATCAGCACCAGCAACAACAGCGCGAAACCGACGAAGCACACGAACGACCAGTTCGCGATCGACAGACCGAGGAGGGTCCAGTCGATCTTGGTGCAGTCGCCGCTGCCGCGAAAGATCATAGGAATGGCGCGCTGCAACGGGAAGGTCTCGATCATTCCGTAGATGTCGCGACCGCAGGAGCCGAACTCCGGCGGATACCACTGCAGCCAGCTCTGGCGCGCGGCGGTGTAGGCACCACCGATCGCGACGATCAGTGCCAGCACCGCCCCGGTGGACTGCAGGCGGCGCCCGCTCGCCAGCGCCGTCAGTCCGGCAATCAGTCCCACCAGGATGAGTGCGTAGCGCTGCACGATGCACATCGGGCAGGGCTCGAGTCCGACGACATGCTGCAGATAGAAGCCGAATGCCAACATGGCCACGCAGGCCACGGTGATCAGCGCGAACGCGCGGCGCGGCGCGCCGAAGTACCAATCGATCAAGGAGAAACCCAGTCTTCTACGAACACCTTGGCCTTGCGCGGCGTGGCGACGACGGTGTCGCCTTCCTTCAGGCCAAGTTCCCGGAACTGTTGCGCAGGGAGTTGCGCTTCGATGATGGTTCCGGAGCCCGGATTATCTGGATTCGATTCGGTGGGCTCAAGTTCCAGCCGCGCGGTCGGTCCGACCACGATCACCCGCGTCAGCGTGGCGACGATACCCGTGGCACCGGGCGTGTAGCGCTCGACGCCCAGATCATGCGGTCGCACATAGGCCATGGCCTTGGCGTCGCGCGCGGCGCTGTGCTCGGGCGAATCGAGCCGCATGCCGTCCAGCTGCACCGCGCCGTGGTCGGCGCGGCCATGGAACAGGTTCACGTCGCCGAGGAAGCCGTAGACGAACGGGCTGGCCGGATGGTCCCAGACCTCCTGCGGCGAGCCGACCTGTTCGATGTGGCCCTTGTTGATCACCACCACGCGGTCGGCCACTTCGAGCGCCTCTTCCTGGTCGTGCGTCACGAAGATCGAAGTGACGTGCAGCTCGTCGTGCAGGCGGCGGAGCCACCGCCGCAGCTCCTTGCGCACCTTGGCATCGAGCGCGCCGAAGGGTTCGTCGAGCAACAGCACCTTCGGTTCGACCGCCAGCGCGCGTGCGAGCGCGATGCGCTGGCGCTGCCCGCCAGACAGCTGCGACGGATAGCGATCGGCCAGCCAGTCGAGCTGCACCAGCTTGAGCAGGTCGGTCACCTTCTGCTTGATCTGCGCATCGCTCGGGCGCTCCTTGCGCGGCTTGACCCGAAGGCCGAACGCAACGTTCTCGAACACGGTCATGTGGCGGAACAGCGCGTAGTGTTGGAACACGAAACCGACCTGGCGCTCGCGCACATGCACGTCGGTCGTGTCCTCTCCCGAGAACAGGATGCTGCCCTGGTCGGCGGTTTCGAGGCCCGCGATGATGCGCAGCAGCGTCGTCTTGCCGCAGCCCGACGGCCCGAGCAGCGCGACGAGTTCGCCCGATTCGACGTCGAGGTTCACGTTGTTCAGTGCGCGGAACTCGCCGAACTGCTTGCTGATGTTGCGGATTTCAATGCTCATGGTTCTTCTCTCTCAGGCCGCAGACGCTGGCGTGGGTCGTTCGGGCGGCAGCTCCGAAATGGCCTTCATTTCGCGCTCGTGGCGCCATTCGATGACCGACTTGATCACCAGCGTGACCAGCGCGAGGATGGCCAGCAGCGACGCCACGGCGAACGCAGCGACCGACTGGTATTCGTTGTAGAGCACTTCCACGTGCAGCGGCATCGTGTTGGTCTGGCCGCGAATGTGGCCCGACACCACCGACACCGCGCCGAACTCGCCCATGGCACGTGCGTTGCACAGGATCACGCCGTACAGCAGGCCCCACTTGATGTTGGGCAGCGTGACGCGCCAGAAGGTTTGCCAGCCGGTCGCGCCGAGCACGATCGCCGCCTGCTCTTCGTCGGTGCCTTGCGCCTGCATCAGCGGAATCAATTCGCGCGCGATGAACGGGAAGGTCACGAACACGGTCGCCAGCACGATGCCGGGCACCGCGAAGATGATCTTGATGTCGTGCCCGGCAAGCCACGGGCCGATCCAGCCCTGCGCGCCGAACACCAGCACGTAGATCAGGCCGGCCACCACCGGCGACACGGCGAAGGGCAAATCGACCAGCGTCGTCAGGAACGACTTCCCGCGGAACTCGAACTTGGCGATGGCCCACGCCGCCGCCACGCCGAACACGAGGTTGAGCGGCACCGCGATGGCCGCCGTGATGAGCGTGAGTTCGATCGCGCTCCAAGCGTCGGGCTCCTTGAGCGCCTCGACATACGCGCCCCACCCTTTGCGCAACGCCTCGGTCGCCACGGCCGCCAGCGGCAGCACGAGGAACAGGAACATGAACGCCAGCGCGATGCCGATCAGCGTCCATCGCACCCAGGGCGCTTCGGTCGTGCCGGCGCGCGCGCGACGGATCACCTTGGCGGGCGCACTCACAACGGTGCTCCCGCGCGGCGGCGCTGCCAGGTTTGCAGTCCGTTGATAACGAGCAGCAGCAGGAACGAAATCACCAGCATGACCAGCGCGACCGCCGTGGCGCCGGCGTAGTCGTACTGCTCGAGCTTGCCGATGATGATGAGCGGCGTGATCTCGGACACCATCGGCATGTTGCCGGCGATGAAGATCACGGAGCCGTATTCGCCGATGGCGCGCGCGAAGGCCATCGCGAAGCCGGTGAGCAGCGCGGGCGTGATGGTCGGCAGGATCACCTTGGTGAAGGTCTGCAGCCGCGTGGCGCCGAGCGACGTCGCGGCTTCTTCGAGTTCTTTCTCGGTGTCTTCGAGCACCGGCTGAACGGTGCGAACCACGAAGGGCAAGCCGATGAAGATCAGCGCGATCACGATGCCGGCCGGCGTGAAGGCCAGCTTGATGCCGTGCGGCTCGAGGAACTGGCCGATCCAGCCGTTGCCGGCGAGAAGCGCCGTGAGGGAAATGCCGGCCACCGCGGTCGGCAAGGCGAACGGCAAGTCGACCAGCGCGTCGACGATGCGCTTGCCCGGAAACTTGTAGCGCACCAGCACCCAGGCCACGAGCAGGCCGAACACCAGGTTGACCAGCGCCGCGATGAGCGAAGCGCCGAACGTCAGCCGGTACGACGCCATGACGCGCGGCGCCGTTACCGCGACCCAGAATTGGTCCCAGGTGAGCGTGAAGGTCTTGAACACCAGCGCCGACAACGGCACCAGCACGATCAGGCTCAGATACAGCACCGTGTAGCCGAGCGTGATGTTGAAGCCTGGCAATACACGCCGGCCAGCACGCTGGCCCGGACGTGAAAGCCGCGCCACCGCGGACGGCAGCGCCGAAGAAGCGACCCCGGTCATTTACTTCGCGCCGGGCGTGTAGAGCTTGTCGAACTGGCCGCCGTCGTTGAAGTGGACCTTTTGCGCTTCACCGAGGCTGCCGAACAGTTCCTGAACCGTGAAGAGCTGCAGCGGCTTGAAGGTCGCGGCGTATTTCTTCAGCACGGTTTGCGAGCGCGGGCGCAGCGCATGCTTGGCCGCGATGTCCTGTGCTTCTTCGGAATAGAGCCAGTCGAGGTAGGCCTTGGCGATCTCGCCGCTGCCCTTCTTGGCGGTCGTGCGTTCGACCACCGCCACCGGGTTCTCGGCCACGATGCTGATCGACGGGTAGATCGAATCGACCTTGCCCGTACCGAATTCGCGGTCGATCGACACCACTTCGGATTCGAAGGTGATCAGCGCGTCGCCGATGTTGCGCTGCAGGAAGGCCGTGGTGGCATCGCGACCGCCGCGTGCCAGCACCGGCGTGTTCTTGAACAGCTTGCCGACGAATTCAGCCGCCTGTGCATCGGTGCCGCCCTTCTTCTTCACGTAGCCCCAGGCCGCGAGGTAGGCGTAGCGCCCGTTGCCACCGGTCTTGGGGTTGACGATCACGACCTGCACGCCCGGCTTGATGAGGTCATCCCAGTCCTTGATGCCCTTGGGATTGCCGTTGCGCACGAGGAACAGCATGGTCGACGTGGTCGGCGATGCGTTGTCCGGGAATTTCTTCTGCCAGTCCTTCGCGACCACGCCCACGCCCGCGAGGAAATCGATGTCGGTCGTGGTGTTCATGGTCACGACGTCGGCGTCGAGGCCGTCGGCCACGGAGCGCGCCTGGGCGCTCGAACCGCCGTGCGACTGATCGATCTTCACGTCCTTGCCGGTGGTCTTCTTGTAGTGCGCCACGAAGGCCGCGTTGTAGTCCTTGTAGAACTCGCGGGCCACGTCGTACGACGCATTGAGCAACGTGGTCTGGGCGGAAGCGACACCGCTCGCGGCGAAGGCGAGGACGGCAAGGGCAGTCTTGATTCTGGAAGTCATGTGGTTGCCAAGGTTTCTACGGAAGTCAGCGACTCAAGCAGGGCCAGGCCGAGCGGCCACTCTCCATGTCCCGAGTCGGTGTTGATGTGGCCCGCATTCTGCATGCGGACAAATTCACTGCCCCAGGCCCGGGCGTAGGCACCCGCCAGCCGAACGGGGCAAAAAGGATCGTTGCTGCTCGCGACCACGATGCTGCGATACGGCAACGCGCCATAGGGCACCGGCGCGAAGTCGTGCAGCACGGCGCGACGTTCGGGGTCGGCCGGCGCCACGAGGAGTGCACCCTGGATGCGCTCCGCGGCTTCGGGCGGCAGATGCGACGTCGCGATGCAGCCGAGGCTGTGCGCCGCGATCACCACGGGCTCGTCGCTCGCCAGCACCAGCCGCGCCAGCGCGCCGACCCACGCAGTGCGCGTAGGCCTAACCCAGTCGTCCTGCAGCACGCGCACCGCGCCCGGCATGCGCGCCTCCCACAGGCTCTGCCAATGGCCGGGCCCGGAGTCGCGCCAGCCCGGCACGATGACGATGCGAGGAGCCGTCACAGGGTCGCTTTACTTGTTCGGCTGCGGCGTGATGCGCAGGTAGGGCTTGATCGCCTTGTAGCCTTTGGGAAAGCGCTCGGCGATCTCGGCCGGGTCCTGGATGCTCGGCACGATGACGACGTCGTCGCCGTCCTGCCAGTTCACCGGCGTCGCCACCTTGTGGCTGTCAGTGAGTTGCAGCGAGTCGATGACGCGCAGGATCTCGTCGAAGTTGCGGCCCGTGCTCGCCGGGTAGGTGAAGGTGGTGCGCAGCACGTGCTTCGGATCGATGATGAACACGCTGCGCACCGTGGCCGTGGCCGACGCGTTCGGGTGGATCATGTCGTAGAGGTCGGCGACCTTCCTGTCGGCGTCGGCCAGGATCGGGAAATCGACCGTGGTGTTCTGCGTCTCGTTGATGTCGGCGATCCATTCCTGGTGCTTGGCCGCAGGGTCGACGCTCAAGGCGATCGGCTTGACGCCGCGCCTTGCGAACTCACCGGAGAGTGCCGCCGTCTTGCCCAGTTCGGTGGTGCAGACGGGCGTGAAATCCGCCGGATGCGAGAACAGCACCACCCACGCATTGCCCGCCCATCCGTAGAAATCGATCGGGCCGACGCTCGAGTCCTGCGTGAAATTGGGGGCGGTGTCGCCGAGTCGAAGGGTAGCCATGGTCGCTCCAGGAGGATGGGAGCGGCGATTGTCCGGAGCTTCCTTCGGATAACAAACGAATATCTAATTGTTTGAATATGGCGTTTTTCGCATAACGACCGGCGTCGGGGTGTGCGGCTCGTCGGCGTTGAGGTGCGCCGCCAGGAAGTCGATCAGATGGCGCACGGCCGGCATCAGCGCGCGGCGCGCCGGGAAGACGCAGTGCGAAATCGCGGGCGGCAGCCCCCATTCGGGCAGAAGCGTGACCAGACGACCGGCGGCGAGGTCGTCGCGGCACATGTAGTCGGGCAGCATCGCCATCCCGATGCCGTCCAGCACCGCGAAGCGCACCGTCGCCAGATCATCGACCAGATAGCGCGGCGCGGCCGTGTGCGAATACACGGCACCGTTGGGCCCCTCCAGGCGCCAGGTCGAGCGGCCGTCGACGGCCGACATCGCCACCGCATCGAGCCTCGCGAGATCGGCCGGCACGCTCACCGGCCCCTGCCGCGCGATCAGATCGGGCGCCGCGACCAGCAGCCCGCGACTCAGGCCGAACGATTTCGCCACGAGTGTCGTGCTGTCCTCGATCACGGGCCGCACCCGCAGCGCCAGGTCGACGCCCTCTTCCACCGGATCGACCGGCCGGTTCAACACGCGCATGTCAACCTTCACCAGCGGATAGCGGCGCATGAATTCGGGGAGCAACGGCCCGACGGCGCTCTGCGCCAGCGTGACGGGGCAGCTGAAACGCACCGTGCCGCGTGGCTCCGTCTGCACCTGGGCGACCGCCTCGGACGCCGCCTGCGCCGCATCGCGCATGGCGGCGCAATGGCGAAGGTAGATCTCACCGGCCGGCGTAAGCGACAGGCTGCGAGTGCTGCGCTGCATCAGTTGCACGCCGAGCTGGGCCTCCAGCTCCGCGACGCGGCGCGAGAGGCGCGACTTGGGGATGCCGAGTGCCCGGCTGGCCGCCGCGAAGCCGCCACGCTCGGCCACCTCGGCGAAATAGACCATGTCGTTGAGGTCTTGCATGCGATGACTGTCCTGTTTTTGGAACGAACTGACTGATTTTCAGCTACTTATCACCCACTCGCAACAAAAATAGAATTCTGACAACGCCGGCCACCTTGAGCGCCGACTCTTTGAAAGCCATTGATCATGAAGCTGCTCCACGTCGATTCCTCCATCCTGGGTGCCCACTCGGTGTCCCGCCTGCTCACCGCCGAAATCGTCGCCGCCTGGGTGGCCTCGCACCCGGACACGCAAGTCAAGCACCTCGACCTCGCCGTCAATGCGCCGGCGCATTTCGACGCGAATTCGATCGGCATCAAGACCGGCCTGCAGGCCGAGCCGACCGAAGCCCAGCGCCGCGAGAACGCCGTGTCCGAACAGCTGGTGACCCAGTTCCTCGCGGCCGACGTGCTGGTGATCGGCGCGCCGCTCTACAACTTCAGCATTCCGACCCAGCTCAAGGCCTGGATCGACCGCCTGGCGCAAATGGGCCGCACCTTCAAGTACACCGACAAGGGCCCCGTCGGCCTGGCGGGCGGCAAAACGGTGATCGTGGCTTCCAGCCGCGGCGGCGTGTACTCGACCACCGACGGCGGCCAGGCCGCGGAACACCAGGAGAGCTACCTCAAGGTGGTGTTCGGATTCTTCGGCATCACCGACGTGCGCTTCGTGCGCGCCGAAGGACTGGCAATGGGCGACGCCGTGAAGGCCGCCGCACTGACGTCCGCCCGCTCGGACATCGACGTAGCGGTCGGCAAGGCCGCTGCGAATCAGGACAACGCCGCCATCGCTGCCTGAGCGCGCAACGCGCCCATGCAAAAAGCCCGCTCGCGCGGGCTTTTTGCATGCGTCGATCGGCGCTCAGCCGTTGTGCGTCTTGACCCACGCAACGTATTTGTCGACCCAGGTCTGCAGGAACTTCTTCGTCGCTTCGTTGCCGATGTGGCCCTTGTCGTCGAACAGGTCGTCCTTGTTCTGGATGAAGGCTTCGGGCTGGCCGAGCGTGGGCACATCGAGGTAGGCCAGCACATTGCGCAGGTGCTGTTGCGCCAGCGCGGTGCCGATGGCGCCGACCGACACGCCGATCACGCCGGCCGGCTTGCCGCCCCACGCGCTCTGGCCGTACGGCCGCGATGCGTGGTCGATGGCGTTCTTCAACACGCCGGGAAACGAGCGGTTGTATTCGGGCGTAATGAAGAGAAGCCCTTGCGCCGCGGAAATTTCGGTCTTCAGGCGCTTGACCGAAGCGGCCTGGTTGCCGTCGTCGTCCTGGTTGTAGAGCGGCAGATCGCCGATCTCCAGATGCTCGAACGTGAAGTCGGCGGGCGCCAGGTGCGCGAGCGCCAGTGCCAGCTTGCGGTTGAAGGAATCCTTGCGCAGGCTGCCGACGACGACGGCGATCTTGAATTGGCTCATGGGGGCTCCGATGAAAGTGAGGGACGGGGAACAGTAACAAAGACGCGCATGATCGACTTCCCCTTTCCAGATCAGGAGTCAGCAAATGCGGTTTCTCGTGGTGGGTGCAGGCGCACTCGGTGGCTATTTCGGTGGACGGCTGATGGCCGCGCAACGCGACGTGACCTTCCTGTTGCGGCCCCGCCGCGCCGCGCAGCTCGAGCGCACCGGGCTGGTGATCCGCAGCGCGATGGGCGACCTTCACCTGGCATCGCCGCCGCATGTACAGTCGGCCGGCCTCGACAAGCCCTACGACGTCGTCATCGTCGGCTGCAAGGCCTACGACCTCGCCGAGACGATGGAATCGTTCGCGGCGGCGGTCGGTCCGGAAACCGTCATCCTGCCGCTGCTCAACGGCATGCGCCACCTCGATCAACTGGCCGAGCGCTTCGGCAAGGAGAAGGTGCTGGGCGGCTATTGCATGATTTCGGCGGCGCTCGACGACGAAGGCGCCGTGCTTCACATGGGCGAGATGCACGGCCTGACCTTCGGTGAACTCGACGGCGCCGCATCGGTCCGCGTGGCCACCATCGCCGCGCAGTTCGAAGGCACCCGATGCGCCGCGACCGCCAGCAACACGATCCTCCAGGAGATGTGGGAGAAGTGGGTGTTCATCGCCTCGTTGGCGAGCCTCACGAGCCTGATGCGCGCCACCGTCGGCGACATCGTCGAGGCGGGCGGGCAAGACGTCGCACTGGCGCTGTTCGCCGAATGCAGTGCCATCGCTGCGCACCATGGCTTTGCGCCGCGTCCGCCGGCCGTGGAGCGTGGCCGCACCCTCCTCACGACCGCTGGATTGCCGCTCACTGCCTCGATGTACAAGGACATCGCGCGGGGCGCGGCCGTGGAAGCGGATCACATCGTCGGCGACCTGCTTGCGCGGGCCTCGACCGACGCCGCTGGTGGGGCGGTGCCCGCCGTGCTGCGCACCGCCTACGTCCACCTGAAGGCGTACGAAGCGCAGCGCGCACGCCGCGCCGCTATGGCCTGAGGACCGTCTCGCCCTTCAGCGCGCCCACGTCGCGGATGGCGATGCTGTGCCGCTTCCATCCGGCCCAGGTGCGCTTGAAGTTGATCAGCGAGACGAAGTAATAGACCGCCTTGAACATGAAGAGCGAGCGCCGGTAGCCCGGCGCCGGGTCGGCATCGGCGGCCAGCAACGACATCAACCCCTGCTTGGCATTGAAGATGTTTTGCGGGTGCATGAACATGTCGCGAATCGTCGGGTTCGTGACCCGATAGATGAACCACGAATAGTCGCGCGGGCCGTCGCGCATCTTCTTTTCGACGGCCTGCCGCGCCGCACGCAGCTCGGCCGGCCGGTCGAGTGCCGTCTCGACCATCGCGGCACCGTCGAATGCGTTCTGCATCGCCAGGTACACGCCCGACGAGAACATCGGGTCGATGAAGGTGTAAGCGTCGCCCAGCATGAGATAGCGGTCGCCGGTCGCGTGCGTGCTGGAATAGGCGAAGTTGCCGGTGGCGTGCACCGCGTCGTCGACCAGCGTCGCGCCTTTCAGGCGGTCGTTCAGCTCGGGGCACATCGCGATGGTGTCGAAGAAGTAGTCCTTCAACGGCTTGTCGCGGGCCTTGAGGTAATAGGCCCAGCACACAGCGCCGACACTGGTGGTGCCGTCGGCCAGCGGAATGAACCAGAACCAGCCGTGCTCGAACCAGCAGATGCTGATGTTGCCTTCACGCTTGCCCTCGAGCCGCCGCGCATCGCGGAAGTGGCCGAACAGCGCGGTGCTGTTGTGCCGGGGGTTCTTCTTCTTGCTCTTGAATTTGTTGGCAAGCACGGTGTCGCGCCCGCTCGCATCGACCACGAAGCGCGCGCGCCAGGTGCGCGTGGCGCCGTCGTCGAGCACCGCCCGCACGGTGGCGCCGTGGTCGTCGAAATCGACCTGGCTCACGCGTGCACCTTCGATGGCGGTCGCGCCCTTCGTGGCGGCATTGCGGAACAGCAGCTCGTCGAGGTCGGAGCGGCGCACCTGCCAGGCCGAATCCTTCGACGGGTCCCAGCCCTCCGAGAAATCGACGTAGCTGCAGTAGTCGAGGTCGGGCGGCACGAATTCGATGCCGTACTTGGGCATGCCGATCTTGTCGACCTGGTCGCGCACGCCGAGCTTTTCGAAGAGTTCCACATTGCCCGGGAGCAACGATTCGCCGATGTGGAAGCGCGGGTGATGCGCCTTTTCGAGCAGCACCACGCTGCGTCCCTGTGCCGCCAGCAAGGCCGAAATGGTCGAGCCCGCCGGCCCGCCGCCGACCACCAGAACGTCGCACGTGTCCAAAGCCTCCATTGCGCTCAACCTTCCAAAAGTGCCTTGTCGATGGCCTGGTGCAGGTGCTCCAGGCCGAACGACACGTCACAAAAAACACCGTTCACGTAGAAGCTCGGCGTCGCCCGCACATGCAACGCGGTCGCGCCCTGCATCTGTTCCTGCACGCGTTGCAGGTAGACGTGATCGCGCATCTCGTTCTCGTAGCGCGCCATGTCCAGACCGAGGTCTTGCGCGTACTGCTTCAGGTGCTTCTCGTCCAGGTGCTGCTGGTTGTCGAACAGCTTGTCGTGGTACGGCCAGAACTTGCCTTGTGCGCCCGCGGCCTCAGACGCTTCGGCCGCCAGCTCGGCGCGCGGATGCACTTCGCGCAGCGGAAAGTGGCGGAACACGAAGCGCACCTGCGGCCCGAAATGCGCCAGCACGATCTTCAGCGCGGCATGCGCCTGCCCGCAGGACGGGCACTCGAAGTCGCCGTATTCGACGAGCGTCACCTTCGCCTTCGCGGTGCCGTGGATGTGATCGGTCGCGCTGTCGGGCGCGAGCAGCAGATGGGGAGGAATCGATGAGGAGGTCATGGTTGCCATTGTGGACTTTTGCGGCTTCTCAACAAGGCGATTGCGGCTGCAGGCTGGCCTGCGTCACGCTGGCGCCCGCCGGCACGTGGTCGGTGACCCAGACGTTGCCGCCGATGGTCGCCGCCTTGCCGATGGTGACGCGCCCGAGGATGGTGGCGCCGGCGTAGATCACGACGTCGTCCTCCACCACCGGATGGCGCGGCATGCCCTTTTGCAGGTTGCCTTCGGCGTCCGTCGGAAAGCGCTTGGCGCCCAGCGTGACGGCCTGGTACACCCGCACCCGCTTGCCGATGACGGCGGTTTCGCCGATGACGACACCTGTCCCATGGTCGATGAAGAAGCCCGCGTCGATCTGCGCCCCGGGGTGGATATCGATGCCGGTCTGGCTGTGCGCCGCCTCGGCCACGATGCGCGCCAGCAGCGGCAAGCCGAGCCGATAGAGGCAATGCGCCAACCGGTGGTGAATCATGGCGAGCACGCCGGGATAGCAGAGCAGCACTTCGTCCACGCTGCGCGCCGCCGGATCGCCCTGGTAGGCCGCGAGCACGTCGCCATCGAGCAGCCGGCGGATGCCAGGGAGCGCGAGGCCGAATTCGCGAACCGCCGCCGTGGCCTGAAGATCGACCGCCGCCTCGTCGCGCGGCTGGTGCCGGGCGACGTAGTGCAGTTCCAGCGTTGCCTGCACGCGCAGCGACTGCAGCGCCGAGTCGAGCGTGTGCCCGACATAGAAATCCTCGCTCTCGTGCCGCAGGTCCGGCGGGCCGAGCCGCATCGGAAAGAGCGCGCCCTTGAGCGACTCCACCACCTGGGTCATGGCGTCGCGCGAGGGAAATTCACGACCGCCCGGATCGCGCGCGCGCCGCTGCGAATCACGCCATTCATCGCGCACCTGGTGCAACTGCTGCACGATGTCGCTGACTTCGAATTGAGACATTGAAAAGTCCTCCAGCCGCCTATTGTTGCGGCTTCGGGCCGAACGCGCAGCGGCTGCAGCGTCGGCAGTGCCGCTACTTCGAGCGGAAGACGATTTCCTTCATGCGCGCGAGCTTGGGCGAAACGACCGGCACCGTCAGCATCGTGCTCGCCACGGCCATCAGCAACAAGGCGGTGAAGGCCTCGTTCGTGATGATCGCCTTGTCGAGCAGCACGTTGGAAAAGATGATCATGATGAGGGCCTTGGTCTGCAACAGCCAGCCGATGAGAGAGCCCTCGCCGGGCTGCCAGCGAAGGATCTTGCCCGCGATGTGCGTACCGATCAGCTTGCCGCTGACCGAAGCCACCAGCAGCACGGCCGCCACCACGAACACCGCGCCGCCGCCCACCTGCCAGTTGGTGCGCAGGCCGGTGCTCAAGAAGAACACCGGCATCATCACCAGCAGCACGTTGTGGCG
Source organism: Variovorax sp. PAMC 28711 (assembly GCF_001577265.1). Taxonomy (NCBI): domain Bacteria; kingdom Pseudomonadati; phylum Pseudomonadota; class Betaproteobacteria; order Burkholderiales; family Comamonadaceae; genus Variovorax; species Variovorax sp. PAMC 28711. The sequence goes on from NZ_CP014517.1 coordinate 4,219,373, forward strand.
CAGCCAGTCCATCTGCTTCTGGTCGAACCAGTCCGAATCCATGACCGCGCCCGCGATGAAGGCACCGACCATGTAGTGCAGGCCGCACCAGTCGGCACCGAGCCCGCACGCGGCGAGCCAGATCAGCCCGGCGTACCAGCGGTCTTTTTCGGGGATACGCACCATGAGCCAGCGAAACGCGGCGCTCGCGAGCGCGAAGACGACCAGGAACCCGGCCTGCTTGCCCACGCGCTCCCAGTCCATCAGGATCAGTGTGAGCACACCCCAGATCGCGATGTCGTCCACGCTCGCATAACGCAGGATGCGCTGGCCGATCGGCTGCCGCAGGATCTGGATCTTCTCCATCAGCAGGATCAGGATCGGCAAGGCCGTGACCGCGCACGCCATGCCGATGCCCAGCACGAACTGCCAGGTCAGCGCCTTGGGGCCGATCCAGCCCGGATACATCAGCATGCCGACCGCCGCGACACTGCCGAAGAGCAGCGGCACACCGAGCGCCAGGCCGGCCGTCACGCCACTTTCGTAGCGATGTTCCCAGGCCTTTTTCAGATCGAGCTCGATGCCGGCGATCCACACGAACAACATCACGGCCCACTGTGCGATCGCGTTGAGCGACTGGATCACCGGCGCGTTGAACACGAACTTGTAGTAGTCGGGAAACAGCGCGCCGAGCACGCCCGGCCCGAGCAGGATGCCCGTGATGATCTGCACCACCACCAAGGGCGCGAAGTACTCCGTGCGACCGAGCCGCCAGATGAGGTACGGCGCGGTGAAGATGATCAGCATCGCGATCAGGAATATCTCGGAGGTGCTCATGGGCGGTGAAAGATCTGAAATTGGAATCGCCGTATTTTCAGCGAGCCGAGACGCTCGACCGGCAAGCGGCTAACCTCTCCATCGCCTGCCCTCATCCGACCTGAAGCGAGTTGCTGCCCATGATCGTTCTCTACCACTGCGTCAGTGCCCGCTCGTTCCGTCCGCTATGGATGCTGGAAGAGCTCGACACCCCGTACGAGCTCAGGATGCTTCCATTTCCGCCACGGGTTCTGGATCGGTCTTACCTTGCGATCAATCCCCTGGGGACCATTCCCCTGCTCATCGACGGGTCGACGCGCATGACCGAATCCGCAGCCATCTGCCAGTACCTCTGCGCGTTGAAGACGCCCACGTCGTTCCAGATCGAAGCCGGCGAGGAGCACTTCGGCGCCTACCTCAATCACCTGCATTTCGGCGAGGCAACGCTCACGTTTCCCCAGACCCTTGTGCTCCGGTACGCGCACTTCGAGCCCGAGCATTTGAAGCAGCCGGCCGTTGCCAACGACTACGCCAAATGGTTTCTGGCCAGGTTACGAACGCTGGAGCCCCACCTCTCACAACACGCCTACCTTTGTGCCGACCGCTTCACCGCAGCCGACGTGTCCGTCGGGTACGCCCTGATGCTGGCCGACTACCTGGGGATGGCGCCTCGATTCACGCCTGCGGTCGCGGCGTACTGGGGGCGACTCAGGGAGCGCGAGGGCTTTCGCCGCGCACTGAACGCGCAGGAACAGGCCGCGCTGCTGCAGAACGTTGCGACGACCCCCTCGCCGACTTTGACGGCTTAGCGTCTTCGGCGTAGGCGGGGACCAGGCGCCACAGAAAATCACGCCCTTTGTCTCGTTCTTCGAAGGCTCCGAATGCGCGTCGCTCCCCTCCTCCAACTGGCGCTGGCGCTCGTCTGCGCCGCAGCCGTCCCAGCGGTGAACGCGCAGACCTACCCCGCCCGCCCCGTGCACATCACGGTCGCGAACACGCGGGGCAGTTCACCCGATTTTTTGGTGCAAGCGGATCACTTCTGCTTGTTGGTGTAGATCTGGTCGAAGGTGCCGCCATCGGCGAAATGCGCCTTGTCGGCCTTCGCCCAGCCGCCGAACGCCTGGTCGATGGTGACCAGCGTCAGTTTGGGGAACTGCTTGTCGTACTTGGCCTTCGCCTTGTCGCCGGTCGGGCGGTAGAAGTTGCGCCCGGCGATGTCCTGGCCTTCGTCCGAATAGAGGTACTTGAGGTATTCCTCGGCCACGGCGCGGGTGCCCTTCTTGTCGACCACCTTGTCGACCACGGCCACGCTGGGCTCGGCCAGGATGCTGATCGACGGCGCGACGATTTCGAACTTCTCGGGGCCGAATTCTTTCAGCGCGAGGGAGGCCTCGTTTTCCCAGGCCAGCAGCACGTCGCCCACGCCGCGTTGCACGAAGGTGATCGTGCTGCCGCGCGCGCCGGTGTCGAGCACCGGCACGTTCTTGAAGAGATTGCCGACGAATTCCTGCGCCTTGGCATCGCTGCCGTACTTGCGCTTGGCGAATTCCCACGCCGCGAGGTAGTTCCAGCGTGCACCGCCCGAGGTCTTCGGGTTGGGGGTGATGACCTGCACGCCCGGCTTCACCAGATCGTCCCAGTCCTTCAGGCCCTTGGGATTGCCCTTCTTCACGAGGAAGACGATGGTCGACGTGTAGGGCGCCGAGTTGTGCGGCAGGCGCTTTTGCCAGTCGGCCTTGACGAGGCCGCCGTGCGTCACCAGCGCATCGATGTCGCCGCCGAGGGCCAGCGTGGCCACGTCGGAATCGATGCCGTCGATGATCGAGCGGGCCTGCTTGCCCGAACCGCCATGCGACTGCTTCACGGTGACGTCCTGGCCGGTCTTGCCCTTCCAGTAGGCAGCAAACGCCTTGTTGTAGTCGACGTAGAGCTCGCGCGTCGGGTCGTACGACACGTTGAGCAGCGTGACCGGCGCCGCGCCCTGCGCGAAGGCCGGGAACGACGCCATGGTCGTCAGGGCCATGGCGCTGGCGATGCTGGCAGCGAGGGAAAGCTTGATAAAGTCGCGGCGAAGGCTCATGGTGTTCTGCTCAAAATGCATATCAATGAAGCCGCCGATTCTGAATTCGGCATATTGAAACTGGAACAACCGAGTTGTCAGTTCTAAATAGCGAAATCAACTAAGACACCCCCTCGACATCAAAGGCAGGCATCCAATGGCTCGTATGGTTCAGTGCGTCAAGCTCGGCAAGGAAGCCGAAGGCCTCGACTTCCCGCCCTATCCCGGCGATCTCGGCAAGCGCCTGTGGGAAAGCGTCAGCAAGGAAGCCTGGGCCGAATGGCTCAAGCAACAGACCATGCTGGTGAACGAAAACCGGCTGAACCTGGCGGATCTGCGCGCGCGGGAGTACCTGAAGCGCCAGATGGAAAAGCACTTCTTCGGCGACGGCGCCGACGCGGTGCAGGGCTACGTCCCGCCGACCTGAGCTCACCCCCAGTCTTCGCGCACTTCGTGTCGCTTCGCCAACCCCCTCGCCGGGGGCAACACCAGCAGCCCGGCAAAGCCGGTTCTGCGGTGTTCCTGGAAAAGTCATGACCGAACCCGTTTCCTGGCGTGCAGACGGCGTTCCGCAGAGCGCGCGCTTCGACGACATCTATCACACCGAAACCGGCGCGCTCGCGCAGTCGCGGCATGTGTTTCTCGGCGGCTGCGACCTGCCCGAGGCGTGGGCGAATCGGCCGCAATGGCTGATTCTCGAAACCGGATTCGGTCTCGGCCTCAGTTTCCTGACAACCTGGCAAGCCTGGCGCGATGACCCGGAGCGCCCACGGCTGCTGCATTTCGTCTCCATCGAAGCCCATCCGGTCGGGGCCGACGACCTCATGCGCGGCGCGGCGGCTTACCCCGAACTCGTGGGGCTGGCCGAAGCGCTGGCCGCGCAGTGGCACGGACTGCTGCCGGGCTTTCACCGCCTCGCCTTCGACGAAGGGCGCGTGCTGCTCACGCTGTGCGTCGGCGATGTGCAGCCCATGCTGCGCGCCCAGCGCTTCGAGGCCGACAGCATTTTTCTCGACGGCTTCAGCCCGCAGTGCAACCCCGACATGTGGTCGCCCGAAACGCTCAAGGCGGTTTCGCGCTTCGCCCGGGTCGGCACCGGCATCGCGACCTGGACCATCGCGCGCGCGGTGCGCGATGCCTTGGCGCAGAACGGTTTCAAGGTCGAAAAACGCCAGGGCCTGCCGCCCAAGCGCGATTGCCTTCGCGGCGTGTTCGCGCCCGAATGGACGGTTCGGCGGCGCGGTGCGCTGCCGGAACGTATCGACATGCCGGGCCACTGCGCGGTGATCGGCGCGGGGCTGGCCGGTGCTGCGGTGGCCGCGAGCCTGTCGCGCCGCGGCTGGCGCGTGACGGTGCTTGACGCCGCCGACCACGCGGCGGCGGGCGCTTCCGCCTTGCCGGTCGGCATGCTCGCGCCCCACGTGTCGCCGGACGACGCGCTGCTCTCGCGCCTCACGCGGGCAGGCGTGCGCGCCACCTGGACCGAACTGGCGCGGTTGCTCGAACACGGCACCGACTGGGCTGCCACCGGCGTGCTGGAGCGCCGTTCCGATGGCGATGTGCGGGTGCCCGCGGGCTGGCAGGCCGACGGCCCCAACGAATCGTTCCCGGCGGACGCGACCTCGCTCCGGCACGCGCGCGCGGCGTGGGTGCGGCCCCGCGCGCTGGTCGGCGCCTGGCTGCGCGAGCCGGGCATCGATGTGCGCCATGGCGCACAGGTGTCGCGCCTCGAACGTGCGGGCGCCGGCTGGCGGCTGGTCGACGCGGCAGGCGCAATGCTGCTCGACGCCGATCGCGTGGTCATCGCGGGCGGGATCGGCAGCGCGACCCTTGCGACCGCCCTTCCCCTGCAGCCGGTGCGGGGTCAAGTGGAATGGGGTCACGCGGCGTCCGGGCTCGCCGCGCTCCCGGCCACGCCAACAAACGGCGATGGCCACCTGATCGCGCGCGTGCCCGATACGAACGGCAGCGCGCTCTGGCTGACCGGCGCGACCTTCGACCGCGACAGCACCGATCTTGGGCCGCGCGAAGCAGACACCGGCGTGAACCGCGTTCGCCTCGCCCGGCTGCACCCCGAAGCCGCCGCAGCGCTGGCGACTGCGTTTGAAGGTGGCCGCACGCACACCTGGGTCGGCGTGCGCTGCGCCTCCGCAGATCGCCGGCCGCTGGTCGGCCCACTCGACGAAACCGCACTGCCCGGCGTCTGGGTCAGCACCGCGATGGGCTCCCGCGGGCTCACCTTCGCCGCCCTGTGTGCAGAACTGCTCGCGGCGCACTGGCACGGCGAACCACTGCCGTTGCCAACCACACTTTCGCGATCTTTGGACACACGCCGGCTTTGACAACGCGGGGAGAATGCCGGATGGCCATCCGCTACGACATCAAACACACCACGATTTATCGGTACAACGCGCCCGTCACGTTCGGCTTGCACCGCGTGATGTTCCGGCCGCGCGACAGCCACGACCTGCGGGTGCTGGCCACCGATCTCAAGGTCAGCCCCAACGCGAACATCCGCCTGATCCAGGATCCGCACTCCAATTCGGTCGCGCTGGTGCAGCCGATGGGCGAGGCGACGGAGTTGAAATTCGTCTGCTCCTTCACCATCGAACAGGTGCCGTCGCGCCTGGACGAGCTCGCGCTGCATCCCGCCGCGGAATTTCTCCCCTTCGCCTATTCGGTGCCCGACCGGCTCGACCTCGAGCACTACCTGCGTCCGCACCACGACGATCCGCAGGGCGAGCTGATCCGCTGGGCGCACCAGTTTTTGCAGACCGATTCGCCGAACAGCACGCGCGATGTGCTGGCCCGCATGAACGCGCACATCGGCAAGAGCCTGACCTACACCGCGCGCGACGAAGAAGGCACCCAGACGCCGCTGGAAACGCTGCAACTCGGCAGCGGCAGTTGCCGCGACTACGCGCTGCTCATGATGGAAGCCGCGCGTCGCCTCGGCGTGGCGACGCGCTTCGTGTCGGGCTACCTGTACGACGCGGCGCTCGACGCGCCCGCCAGCGGCGCCCCGGTCGACAGCGGCGTCACCGGCGCCGGCTCGACGCACGCCTGGATGCACGCCTACCTGCCGGGTGCCGGCTGGGTCGCCTATGACCCAACCAACAACCTGATGAGCAGCAGCCAGCTCATCCGCGTCGGCGTGGCGCGCGACCCGGCACTCGCCGCCCCGATCTCCGGCAGCTGGTTCGGTGACGCCGACGCCTACGAAGGCATGACCGCCACCGTGCAGGTTCGGCGCGTTTCATCCTGAGAAGCGGCAGCGCGTAGGACGGCGCGCCTTCCATTGCTCCATCAGGGAAAGCACCGAAACAAAGGTATTCACGTCCCCCTAGTCTCTGTCCGCCGCGAGGCAATCCTAAAAATAACGGAGACAAGACATGGACAAAAGACACCTGCCTCTTCTGGTGGCCGCGACGCTTTCCCTGGCCGCTTGCGGCGGAGGCGGCAACAACAACGGCGCGTTCTTTCCGATCGCCGCGGCACCCGCTCCCGCACCGACGCCAGCGCCCGCACCACCACCCGCCCCGGCACCTGCACCCGCGCCTGAAGAAACCCGCATCCAGGACACCCGGACGTTTACACCGTCGGCGGCCGACGCCTCGGCGACCACCTTCGCCGCGCTGAAGACCGACGCCAGCGACACGGTCGACAACACCACCACCAGCCGCTGGTCCGGCGTGCTCGGCGGCGCGCTCTATCACGTCGAGGTGCCGGCCGACTGGAACGGCAAGCTCGTGATGTATGCGCACGGCTACCGCGGCGAAGGCAGCGTGCTGACCGTCGACGATGCCCCGGGCATGCGCCGCTACCTCATCCAGAACGGCTACGCGTGGGCGGCTTCCAGCTACAGCAAGAATTTCTACGACGTGCGCGCCGGCGTCGAAGACACCAACGCGCTGGCGCTCGAGTTCAACACGATCGCCGCCGCCAACGGCCGCACCCTGGCCGCGCCGAGCAAGGTGTACATCACGGGCGTGTCGATGGGCGGGCACATCACGGCCGCCGCCATCGAAGACGAAGCGTTTGCCACTGCGAAAAACAAGATCAAGTACAACGGCGCCGCGCCGATGTGCGGCGTGCTCGGCGACACGGAGCTGTTCGACTATTTCGCCGGCGCGCAGGTCACGGCGCAGGTGCTGGCCTCGGTGCCGAAATACCCGTTCGCCAACTTCGGCGACATCTCGGGGCTGGTGACCAGTGCGCTCTTCACGGGCTACCCTTCGAATCCGCTGGTGCCCACCACGCCGACGGGCGTCAAGTTCCAGAGCGTCGTGAAGAACCTGACCGGCGGGGAACGCCCCATCGCCGGGCAGGGCTACCTGTACGGCGGCACCATCCCGGTCGTGTTCAGCGTGTTCGGAAGCGACGGCACCGTGAACGGCATCCTGAACAAGAGCGTGGTCGACACCAACCGCTTCAGTTATCTGGTTGATGGCGACGCCAGCACCACGACGACGCTGAATACGACGTCGCTCAAAATCACGGCGGCGGCCGATGCGAACCGCCTGCGCACCGATGGATTGCGCTGGATTCCGAAGACCAACGGCGAGTTCAAGATCCCGGTGGTCACGCTCCACACGCTGGGCGATTACTACGTGCCGTTCAGCATGGAACAGATCTACCAGAAGCGTGTTGCGGCCAAGGGCAACACCGACTGGCTGGTGCAACGCGCCGTGCGCGGTGCGTCGCATTGCGACTTCACGGCCGCGGAGCAGTCGGAGACCCTGGATGCGATGCTGAAATGGGAACAAGGCGGGGCCAAGCCCGGCGGCGATGACGTGGTGACGCCAGCCACCGTGGCCGCTGCCAGTTACGGCTGCACCTACACCCGGAACACGATCGGCCCGGATGACCAACCGCTTCCGGACGGCACCGTCGCCAAATTGCGTTATTTGATCGAGCAAACCACAGCTCCCTGCCCAACTCCGTGACCCTCAGCCTCAGCGCTGCCGCATCGGCATCCGATCGATTTCCGCGAACACCGCCGCGAGATCGACCGACGGCCCTTCAGTCATCTTGACGCCGCCGTCCTTGCCGACCAGCAGAAAGGTCGGCGGGCCGGCGCCGTCGAGCTTGAGGGCCGCCAGCAACGCGCGCGTTTGCGCAGGCCGCAGTGGCACCGCGTTGCGGCGACCATCGCCCGCGGCCACCGTGTAGAGCACCATCTCGCGGTCGATGAACGCCTCGCGCGTGGCGGTTTGCTTCAGGGCGGCGTCGATCCTGCGCAGCAGCGGATCGTCCTGCGCCGGCACGACCACCACGATCGGCCGCGTCTTCCAGCGCTCGGCCACCAGCGGATTGACATCGGCTGCCGCCGGCAGCGCAGCCAGGCCCAGGGCTGCCGCGATCAGGAGTGCGTGGTTCATGCGGTCGATGATCGTCCGAACCTCCGACCCCCGCGTCGGTCGAATGCCGACGACATCGCCGGACACACGCGTCAAAGCTCGCTTCTCATGAAATTCACTCTCGCACGCGGCATCGGGTGGAGCCTGGCCCTTGCCGCCGCTGCACTCGCCTTCGGGCTCTACAGCGGCGCCATCGTGGTGCCCGCGCGCTACGACCCGTGGGCGCCGCTCGACGTGACCGCGCCGCCCGATGCGCTCACCGGCTTCAAGCTGTCTCGCGCCCAAACAGACCCGGCCCGTTGCAAGGCAGCCCTTGCGCAAACCGGCATGCAATACGACGCGGTGCCGGACCGAACGACCGGCCCCGGATGCGGCTTCGACAACGCAGTTCGGCTGCGCCAGGCCGGCGTGCGATTCGGGGCGCCGCTGACCCTGAGCTGCCCGATGGCGCTCTCCTTCGCCATGTGGGAGCGACACGCCTTGCAACGGGCTGCTGCCGAGCGCTTCGGGCAGCCGGTGGCCGCCATTGAGCACCTCGGCAGCTACGCGTGCCGCAACATCAACCGCGGCGAAGGCGCAACGCCCGGCGCCTCGCGCAGCCGCCACGCCACGGCCAATGCACTCGATGTCTCCGGCCTGACGCTGCGCGATGGCCGGCGCTTCTCGGTGCAGAAGAACTGGGCTGCCGCCAACGAAAACAGCGCCGCGCCCGATGAGGGCGCGGCGCTGCTGCGCGATGCGCATCGCGGAGCCTGTCGCTATTTCGACGGCGTGCTCGGCCCCGACTACAACGCGGTGCACCGCGACCATTTCCATCTCGAGACGGGCGGCTTCTCGATGTGCCGCTAGCCAGCGTCGGCCTTCAGGCGCTCGCCAGCTGGAACCGGAACACCGCGCCCTTCTCGGCCTGTTGCACCAAGCGAATGTCGCTGCCGTGCAGCTGCAGGATGCGCTGCACGATGACCAACCCGAGTCCGCCGCCCGAACCGTCGCCCCGGCCACCGCTCATGAACGCGGGCCGCGTGAACAAACCCTTGCGCAGCTCGTTCGGGATGCCCGGCCCGGTGTCGCTGATCTGCACCTGCACGCCGGCCTCGGCCGCACGCAACTGCACTTCGATGCGGCCGCCCGACGGCGTGTGGCGGATCGCGTTGTCGAGCAGGTTGGTCAGCACGCGTTCGATCATGCCGAGATCGGCGCTCACGACGGGCAGGCCGGGCGCGATGTCGGGCGTGAGTCGCTGCTGGCGCGCCTCGGCGGCCAGCTCGAATTTCTGGAACACGTCCTGCACCAGGTCGGCCAGCGCGAAGCTTTCCTTCTCGGGCCTGACCACCCCGTATTCGAGCCGCGCCAGCTCGAACAGCTCCTGCGCGAGACGGCCGACCTTGCGGCTCTGGCCGAGCGCGATGTCCAGGTAGCGCCGGCGCTCGGCCTCGTCGAGCGTGCCGGACTTGATGAGCAGCGTTTCGAGATACCCGTGCAGCGAGGTGAGCGGCGTGCGCAGGTCGTGCGAGATATTGGCGAAGAGTTCGCGGCGCTGCTGGTCCTGCAGCGTGAGTTCGCGCCACTGCTCGGTGATGCGCTGCGTCATTCGCGCGAAGGCGTCCCCGAGCAGCGCGATCTCGCCGCCGCTGCGCGCCAGGCGCTCGAAGGTCGGCGCTTCGCGCGCGAGCGCCTCGATGCCGTCGGTCTCGAATCGCCGGACCGCCGCCGTCAGTTCGCGCAACGGCCGGGTGATGAGCCAAAACGCCGACAAGCCTGCCAGCAAGCCGAGCAAGGCCACCAGCGCCATCGACCACAGCGTGGTGCGCAGCACGTTGTCGGCCGACACGTTCGCGGCCAGCGCGTCGTGCGCTTCGCCTTGCAGCACGACGTAGACGTAGCCGGCGTCCTGGCCATCGACCTGCAGCGGCGCCGCATCGAACACCTTGCGCGTGCCGGTGCCGCGCGGATCGTCGCCCACGATGGGCAAGCGCTCGCCGGCCAGCAGGCGCCGGATCGGCGCGGTGTCGACCCGTTCGCGCTTGAGGCGACCGGGCGGCGCGTCCTGCGCCACCACGCGGCCGTCGGGTGCCAGCAGGTAGACCTCGACGCTCGGGTTCACGTCCATCAGCTTGCCGAACAGCGCGCGCACCGCGTCCTGGTTGAGGCCGCCGCGCGCCATGAGCTCGGCGCTGCCAGCGATGCGCGCCGCGAGCCCGCCCGACAAGCGCTGGACCACCTCCTGCTCGTACTGCCCGCTCGATCGCATCTGCAGCCACGCCGACGCGCCGCAGCAAGCGAGCAGCAGCAAGGCGAACACGATCGACAACTTGCGCGACAGCGTGGCGCCGGCCGTCATGCGTGGCCCTCCGCCGTCGCCGGCGCGGCCAGCTTGTAGCCGCGGCCCCACACGGTGAGGATGCGTCGCGGGTCGGCCGGATCGGTCTCGACCTTGGTGCGCAAACGGTTGATGTGCGTGTTGACCGTGTGCTCGTAGCCGTCGTGCTGGTAGCCCCAGACCTGGTTGAGCAGATCGAGCCGCGAGAACACCTTGCCCGGATGGCGCGCGAAGAAATACAGCAGATCGAACTCGCGCGGCGTCAGTTCGATGGCCTTGCCACCGACGCGCACTTCACGCGCCATCGGGTCGATCTGCAGGCCGGCGAGATCGAGGCTGCCCGCGTCGAGCCGCGCGTTGCGTACCATCGCATCGGTGCGGCGCAGCAGTGCCTTGACGCGCGCGACCAGCTCTAGCACCGAAAAGGGTTTGGCGAGGTAATCGTCGGCACCGAGCTCGAGGCCCAGGATGCGGTGAACCTCGCTCGACCGCGCGCTGGTGATGATGATCGGCGTGTAGCGCGTCATGGCACGGGCGCGGCGGCAGATTTCCAGTCCGTCGATGCCCGGCAGCATGAGGTCGAGGATCAGCGCGTCCCAGCTGCCGCGCTCCAGCGCACGCATGCCGGCATGGCCGTCAGCGGCGTGCTCGACGGCATAGCCTTCGTCGCGCAAATGCATGCGCAGCAGTTCGGCGATGTGGGCGTCGTCCTCGACGATCAGTACGCGCTTGGGGGTGTCCATGCCGCGATTGTCCCGCGATACAGGCGCTGGAGTTATCACGATTCTTTGAACTTTGCGTGATGAATCCGGGAGCGGGCCGGCAGAAGAATCCGCTCCATGAACAGCGCCGCACCCTCCGCCACGACGCCCCTGCGCAGCACGCCGATTCATCCGGCATGGATGCGCACCACCCATTGGCTCAATGCGCTGGCGGTGCTGGTGCTGGTCACCAGCGGATGGCGCATCTACAACGCGGCGCCCTTCTTTCCGCTTGCGATTCCCGGCGCGATCACGCTGGGCGGCTGGCTCGGCGGCGCGCTGCAGTGGCACTTCGCGGCGATGTGGCTGCTCGGCTTCAACGGCATCGTCTACCTGGTGCTCAACGTGACGAGCGGGCGTCTCGCACGCAAGTTCTTTCCGGTGTCGCCAGGGGCCGTGTGGCACGACGCGCTCGCCGCGCTTAGGGGCACGCTGTCGCACGCCGACCCGCGCCGCTACAACAGTGTGCAGAAGCTTGCCTACCTGTTCGTGATGCTCGACCTGACGCTGCTGGTGCTGTCGGGCCTGGTGCTCTTCAAATCGGTGCAGTTTCCGTTGCTGCGCGAACTGATGGGTGGCTATGAGTCTGCGCGCCGCGTTCATTTCTTCGCGATGGTCGGCATCGTCGGTTTCGTGGCCGTCCACCTCGTGATGGTGGCGCTGGTCCCCCGCACGCTGCTGACCATGGTCCGCGGCGGCCGCGCCACCGATGCATCGGAAGCCTCATGAAAATTTTCAAAGCACCCACCGTGACGGGCATCGACGGCGACGCGGTCGTGCGCGAAGCCCGCTCGCTCATCGCGAGGCAGCTCGACCAGCCCGCGCGGCGCGCCTTCATGCAACGCACGCTCACGCTCGGCGGCCTGTCCTTGCTCACCGGCTGCAGCATCACCGACCGGCCGCAAGTCGATGCCGCGCTGACACGCATCTCGCGCCTCAACGACGAGGTGCAGGGTTGGCTGTTCGACCCGAACCGCATGGCGCCGACGTACCCGGATTCGATGATCACGCGCCCGTTCCCGTTCAATGCCTATTACGGCGAGGACGAGATCCGCGAAGTCGACGAGGCCAGCTACCGGCTGGAGGTGACTGGCATGGTCGCCGACAAGAAGAGATGGACCCTGCCCGAGCTGCGCGCCATGCCGCAGGAAGACCAGGTGACACGCCATATCTGCGTGGAAGGCTGGAGCGCCATCGGCAAGTGGGGCGGCGTGCGCTTCGCCGATTTTCTCCAGCGCATCGGCGCCGACACGACCGCGAAGTACGTCGGCTTCAAGTGCGCCGACGACTACTTCACCAGCATCGACATGCCGACCGCGCTGCATGCGCAGACGCTGCTCGCGCTGACGTACGACGGCCAGCCGCTGCCGCCGAAATACGGCTTCCCGATGAAGCTGCGCATGCCGACCAAGCTTGGCTACAAGAACCCCAAGCACATCCAGGCGATCTTCGTCACCAACACCTACACAGGCGGCTACTGGGAAGACCAGGGCTACAACTGGTTCGGAGGCAGTTGAGCCGACAAGGCCCGACTGCCGACGAAAAGCGCGAGGCCGTGTTCATCCGAACCGAGCCGATTTGAAAACCCAACTGAAGGACTTCACATGAACAAGCTCACCGCAACCCTCCTGGCCACCTGCATGGCACTCGGCACCGCGTCGGCCTTCGCCGCGGACGACATGGCGAAGGACGCCATGGCCAAGGACGGCATGAAGAAAGATTCGATGGCCAAGGACAACATGTCCAAAGACTCGATGGCCAAGGACGGCATGAAGAAAGATTCGATGGCCAAGGACAACATGTCCAAAGACTCGATGGCCAAGGACGGCATGAAGAAAGACAGCATGTCCAAGGACACCATGGGCAAGGACGCGATGAAGAAGTAAGGCGCATCGCCTGACGCCCCGCTCGCACGATTCAACCGGAGCCTTGAGATGACCCTCTTCATCCTGTCGTACCTGAGCGGCGCGCTCACCCTCTTCGCGCCCTGCATCCTGCCGGTGGTCCCGTTCGTCTTCGCACGGGTCGATCAGCCTTTCCTGCGCAACGGCCTGCCCATGCTTGCGGGCATGGCGGTGACGTTCGCCGGGGTGGCGAGCCTGGCCGCCGTCGGCGGGGCGTGGGCAATGCAAGCCAACGAATACGGGCGGATCGCCGCCCTGCTGGTGCTGGCGGTGCTCGGCATCACCCTGCTGCTGCCGGCCGTGAGCGCGCGGCTGCTGCAGCCGGTCGCGGCCCTGGGCGCACGCCTCGCCGAAACCGCACAGGTCCGGCAGCGCGGCGCCTCGGGATCGGTGCTGCCGTCTTTCGCGCTCGGTGTCGCAACCGGGTTGCTGTGGGCGCCCTGCGCCGGTCCCGTGCTGGGGCTGGTGCTGACCGGTGCCGCCATCGAGGGCGCCAACGTGCGCACCTCCCTCCTGTTGCTGGCTTACGCCGCCGGCGCAGCCACCTCCCTCGCACTCGCCCTTTGGGCTGGCGGCCGATTTTTCGCAGCGATGAAGAAGTCGCTCGGCGTCGGTGAATGGGTGCGCAAGGGTTTGGGCGTCGCGGTGCTGGCCGGCGTTGCCGCCGTCGCGCTCGGCCTGGACACGGGCTGGCTGGCGCAAGGCGGCTCCGCAGGCACGGCGTCGCTCGAGCAGCGCATGCTGCAACGCTTTCAGCGCCCGATGGCCGCCGCCGGCAGCGAAGCCAACGCAGGCGGCATGATGACCGTGCAGGCCCCAGCACGTCCGCTCCTGGACTTGCCGGTCGAAGGCAACATGCCTTCGATCGACGGTGCGGTGCAGTGGCTCAATTCCCCGCCATTGACGAAGGAAGCGTTGCGCGGCAAGGTCGTGCTGATCGACTTCTGGACGTACTCATGCATCAATTGCAAGAACGCATTGCCCCATGTGCGCGAGTGGGCTCGCAAATACAAGGATGATGGCTTGGTGGTGATCGGCGTGCATTCACCGGAATTTGCGTTCGAGAAGAACATCGACAACGTCAAGCGTGCGCTGGGCGAGCTGGATGTGGCGTTTCCTGTCGCGGTGGACAACAACTTCACCATCTGGCGGGCCTTCTCCAATCAGTACTGGCCGGCCCACTATTTCATCGATGCAAAGGGTCGCATCCGTTTTCACCATTTCGGTGAAGGCGAGTATCAAAAATCAGAGCAAGTGATCCGGCAACTGCTGGACGAAGCGCGAAAGGAAAAGACATGAAAGCACGGACATTGGCCGCCGCAACCGTGGCCGCTGCCACCCTGGTGTGGCACGCCGCCCCTTCTTCCGCTGAGCCGGCGCGACGCGTTCCCGCAGCGGCGGTCGACCTGCCCGCCGCGACCAGCAACAAGACCGAAACCGCCGTCTTCGCCGGCGGTTGCTTCTGGGGCGTTCAGGGCGTGTTCCAGCACGTCAAGGGCGTGAGCAATGCGGTCTCGGGCTACGCAGGCGGCGCAGCCTCCACCGCGCGCTACGACGAGGTCGGCTCGGGCCGCACCGGCCACGCAGAGGCGGTTCGCATCAGCTACGACCCCAAGCAGATCAGCTACGGCAAGCTCCTGCAGATCTATTTCTCGGTCGCGCACGACCCGACCGAACTTAATCGCCAGGGGCCGGACACCGGCACGCAATACCGCTCGACCGTGTTCCCGGAAAACGCCGAGCAGGCCCGGATCGCCAAGGCCTACATCGGCCAGCTCGACCAGGCGAAGACCTTCGGCAAATCGCTCGCGACCACGGTTGAGCCACAAAAGACGTTCTTCCCGGCCGAGGCCTACCACCAGGACTTCCTCACGCTGCACCCGAACCATGGCTACATCGTGGTCAACGATCTGCCCAAGATCGAGGACTTGAAAAAACTGTTTCCGGAGAACTACCGGGCCCAGCCCGCGCTGGTCAATGCGGGGCGCGGCAGCTCCTGAGCCGGCGAGTGTCGGATTCGAACAATAGTCAACGCACTGTGAATTAGTGCGCTTGTGGCGAGCGAAACAGATGGTTACAACGGAGGTTCCTGATTGGATCCCGAAAGGACCCCGCCGTGAACCTCGACCGTGTTGCCCTGATCGTTGACGAACCCATCCCCGGCCACTACTACTGGATCCTCCAACGGGAAGACGGCGTGCAGTGCCGCGCCGTGGCCGCCGCCGAGGGGCCTCTGCCCAGCCATGGGCTGGCCCTGATGGCTGGCACCACGGCGATGCAACACCGCATGCAAGCCCAGGTGCTCGACCGACGCGCACTCCCGCCGGTGCAGGATTACGAGCAGCCGCACATCGACTTCGCGCCGACCACGCTGCAATAAGCGGCCTGCTGCGCCAGCGCCCCGGACTGCAACGGTCCGGGCCCTGTTTCTAGAATCCCCGTTCGGCCGTTTGCGCCGACCGGCCGCTCCTTCTCCAGAATCGGCTCCCGATCGCCCCGCAACCCGCGTGGGCGCTGGTGAATATGCTTATCCGCATAAGGCGCGAACCAGAAAATCGTTTGTTTCCATATGGCGCGCTTTTACAGTTCTCCAGAAGAACCTGTCCACCACGATGTACCAATACACAGACTTCGATCGCCACTTCGTGCATCAGCGCGCGGCGCAATTTCGTGACCAGCTCGAACGCTGGCAATCCGGTCGGTTGACCGAAGACGAGTTCAAGCCGCTGCGCCTGCAGAACGGCTGGTATGTGCAGCGCTATGCGCCGATGCTGCGCGTGGCGGTGCCGTACGGCGAGCTGTCGAGCCGGCAGATTCGCGTGCTCGCGACAATTGCCCGCGACTACGACGAGCCCGAAGCCGCCGTCTACAAGACCGCGCTGCAGACGCAGGGCAAGTTGGGCACGCAAAAATTGCCGACGCACTACGCGCACTTCTCGACGCGCCAGAACGTGCAATACAACTGGATTCCGCTGGCCAAATCGGCCGACGTGATGGACCTGCTCGCCTCGGTCGACATGCACGGCATCCAGACCAGCGGCAACTGCATCCGCAACATCACGAGCGACGAGCGCGCCGGTATCGCGATCGACGAGATCGCCGACCCGCGCCCTTTTGCCGAAATCATGCGGCAGTGGAGCACGCTGCACCCCGAGTTCGCCTTCCTGCCGCGCAAGTTCAAGATCGCCATCACCGGCGCGACCGAAGACCGCGCCGCCACCGGCTGGCACGACGTGGGCCTGCATCTCGTGAAGAACGACGCGGGCGAACTCGGCTTTCGCGTGCAGGTGGGTGGCGGCATGGGCCGCACGCCGATCATCGGCAGCGTGCTGCGCGAGTTCCTGCCCTGGAACCAGATCATGAATTACCTGGAAGCCGTGGTGCGGGTCTACAACCGCTACGGCCGCCGCGACAACATCTACAAGGCGCGCATCAAGATCCTGGTGAAGGCCGAAGGCCAGCGCTACATCGACGACGTCGAGGCCGAGTACCAGCAGATCCTCACGCACGACGGCGCACCGCACACCATCACGCAAGCCGAGTACGACCGCGTGGCCGCCTCCTTCGTGCCGCCGACGCTCGCCACCCGGGTGCTGCAACGCGCCGAACAAACCGACGCGGCCCTGCGCGCCTTTGCGGCCGACGACGTGCAATTCGCACGCTGGCTCGCACGCAACGTCGCACCGCACAAGAACCCCGCGCTGCGCGCCGTCACGCTGTCGTTCAAGCGCCTGCACCAGGCGCCGGGCGACGCGGACGCCGACCAGCTCGACACCATCGCCCGCCTGGCCGATCGCTTCTCCGCCAGCGAAGCGCGCGTGACGCACGACCAGAACGTCGTCTTGCCGTGGGTGCATGCCGAAGACCTGCACGCGCTGTGGCTCGCCGCGCGCGAAGCCGGTTTCGCGAGTGCCAACGTGCACTTGCTCACTGACATGATCGCCTGCCCCGGCGGTGACTTCTGCGCGCTGGCCAATGCGCGCTCGATCCCCATCGCGGAAGCCATCACCGAGCGCTACCAGGACCTCGACGAGCTCGACGACCTCGGCGAGATCGACCTGCACATCAGCGGCTGCATCAACAGCTGCGGCCACCACCACAGCGGCCACATCGGCATCCTGGGCGTCGACAAGGACGGCAAGGAGTGGTACCAGGTCACGCTTGGCGGCTCCGACGGTTCGCTGCTCAGCGGCACGCCGCAAGCCGGCAAGGCGGTCGGCCCTTCGTTCTCTGCGGCCGAAGTGCCCGAGGTGATCGAAGCCGTGCTCGGCACCTACCGCGACACCCGCAACGCCGGCGAGACCTTCATCGACACGCTGCGCCGCGTCGGCCACGACCCGTTCAAGGCTTCGGCCAACGGGGCGCGCATCAAGGTGGAGGCCACGGCAGCATGAACAAGACGCTCCAACTCGTCGCTGCCGAAGACCACATCGACAACGGCGACCCGAAAGTGCTGCAACTGGGCAACGACGCCGATCCGCTCGCCATCGAGAACTGCCTGCAGGACGTGGAACGCATCGACCTGCACTTCCCGAAGTTCACCGACGGCCGCGCCTACAGCCAGGCATTCCTGCTGCGCCGCCGCCTCGGCTTCCAGGGCGACATCCGCGCCACCGGCGATGTGCTGATCGACCAACTGGTGCAGATGGAACGCACCGGCTTTTCGAGCGCGGTGCTGAAGGAAGGCGTCGACGCCGCCGATGCACAACGCCAGTTCGACCGTTTTCCCCGCTTCTATCAGGGCGATGCGGTGCAGACGGCGCCGCATTTCGCAGCATGAGCCTCGACCTCGCACACATCAACGCCGACCTCGGCCGCAACGCACAGGGCCTCGTCGACTGGGCCATCGGCCTGGGTCAGACGCCGATCGTCACCACCAACTTTCGCCCTTTCGAGGCAGTGATCCTGCGCATGGTGTCGCGCGCGAAACCCGACGTGCCGGTGGTGTGGATGGACAACGGCTACAACACCGAGGCCACTTACCGCTTCGCCGACGAAGTCACCCGGCTGCTGGGCCTGAACCTGCACATCTACCTGCCGCGCCGGTCGCGCGCGCACCGCGAGGCCGTCGAAGGCCCGACGCCGGCGCTGGACGATCCGCGCCACGCTGCGTTCACCGAAGAGGTCAAGCTGGAGCCGTTTGCGCGCGCGCTGCGCGAGACGGCGCCCAAGGTGTGGTTCACGGCCCTGCGCGCCACCGACACCGCCGTGCGCGCACAGATGGACCCGGTCAGCCTCAACCCCGACGGCCTCATCAAGGTCGCGCCGCTCCTGCACTGGTCGTCCAAGGACCTGCACGACTACTGCGTGGAACACGGCCTGCCGAACAACTTCGACTACGTGGACCCGACCAAGGGCGAAGACAACCGCGAGTGCGGCCTGCACATCGCGCACTGACGCGCCCGTATTCACAACAAAGCCATCCGATGAACGCCCGTACCGAACCCGACCTGCTGCTGCCCCCGATGCACTCTCCCGCGCAACTGTCCAACACCCAACTCGACGCGCTCGAGGAAGAAGCGATCTTCATCCTGCGCGAAGTCGCCGGTGCCTTCGAGCGCCCCACCCTGCTGTTCTCGGGCGGCAAGGATTCGCTGGTGCTGCTGAAGTGCGCCGAGAAGGCTTTCGGTTCCGGTCGCATTCCGTATCCGCTGCTGATGATCGACACCGGCCACAATTTCCCCGAAGTCACGGCCTTTCGCGATCACCGCGCGAAGGAACTCGGCGCCGAACTCATCGTGCGCAGCGTCGAGGATTCGATGGCGCGCGGCACCGTGCGCCTGGCGCATCCCGGCGAATCGCGCAACGCACACCAGTCGGTCACGTTGCTCGAAGCCATCGAAGAGTTCCGCTTCGACGCGCTCATCGGCGGTGCCCGGCGCGACGAGGAAAAGGCGCGCGCCAAGGAGCGCATCTTTTCGCACCGCGATTCGTTCGGCCAGTGGCAACCCAAGGACCAGCGCCCCGAACTGTGGACGCTGTTCAACACGCGCCTCGCACCGGGCGAACATTTCCGCGTGTTTCCGATCTCGAACTGGACCGAGCTCGACGTCTGGCAATACATCGAGCGCGAGAACGTCGAGCTGCCGTCGATCTACTACACGCACAAGCGCGAAGTGGTCGAACGCCGCGGCCTGCTGGTGCCGGTGACCGAACTGACGCCGCCACGCGCCGGCGAAACCGTGCAGACGCGCGACGTGCGCTTTCGCACCGTGGGCGACATCACCACCACCTGCCCGGTCCAGAGCCTCGCGGCCGATGCTGGCGACGTGGTGATCGAGACACTCACGGTCGACGTGAGCGAGCGCGGCGCGACGCGCATGGACGACATGACCTCCGAGGCTTCGATGGAGAAGCGCAAGAAAGACGGGTATTTCTGATGAGCGATGTTCTTGAACTTTCCCCCGCGGCGGTCGCCGCCGACACCGGCACCGCCCTGCGCTTCATCACCTGCGGCAGCGTCGACGACGGCAAGAGCACCCTGATCGGGCGCCTGCTGGTCGACAGCAAGACCGTGCTGCAAGACCAGCTCGCCGGCGTGCAGCGTGGCGGCGAAACCGACTTGGCCCTCTTGACCGACGGCCTTTCGGCCGAACGCGAACAGGGCATCACGATCGACGTGGCCTATCGCTACTTCTCCACCGCCAAACGCAAGTTCATCATCGGCGACGCGCCGGGCCATGAGCAGTACACGCGCAACATGGTGACGGCCGCCTCGGCCGCCGATGCCGCGGTGGTGCTGGTCGACGCGACCAAGCTGGCCTGGGCCGCCGAGGTCGAAGACGGCGAGGTCGTCAAGCGCGAACTGCTGCCGCAAACCCGCCGCCACACGCTGCTGTGCAACCTGCTGCGCGTGCAGTCGATCGTGTTCGCGGTCAACAAGCTCGATGCCATCGCCGATGCCGATCTGGCGTTTGAACGCATCTCGGCGGCGCTTACCGGCTTCGCCAAAGCGGCCGGCGTCAAGGTCGCTGCCATCGTGCCGATCTCGGCGCTCAAGGGCTGGAACGTCGCTACACCCTGCGCCCAACAAGCCGACTGGTGCGGCTACACCGGTCCGACGCTGCTCGACCTGCTCGAAGCCCTGCCCGTCACGGTGCAGGACGAGGCCGTGCCCTTCGCGTTCCCGGTGCAGTGGGTCGAAAAGTTTTCGTCTTCGGCCGACACCTCGCAAGGCCGCCGCATTTTCTGGGGCCGCGTGGCCAGCGGCCATGTCGAACCCGGCCAGCGCATCACCGTGCTGCCGAGCAACCAGACCGCCACCGTGGCACAGGTGCTGAGCCATACGCGCGCGCCGAAGTCGGTGCACGCAGGCCACAGCGCGGGCATCGTGCTGGACCGCGAACTCGACGTGTCGCGCGGCGACTGGCTGCTGGCGCCCGACGCGTTCGAGCCGACCCGCGAGATCACCGCGACCATCGCCTGGCTCGACGACGAGCCGCTCGTCGCGGGCCGCGTCTACTGGGCGCTGCAGGGCCATCGCTGGGTCAAGGCCAAGGTCGCGCGCATCGTCGATCGCGTGAACATCACGACGCTCGAATCCGAGCCAACCGCGCAACTCGAAGCGAACGCGATCGGCGATGTGGTGCTCTCGTTGCAGCAGCCGCTGGCCGTGTTGCCGTTCGCCCAATCGCGCGCGCTCGGTTCGCTCGTGCTGGTCGACACCGCCTCGCACAAGACCTCTGCAGCCGTGCTCGTACAGGCGTCCGCCTGAATCGTTAAAATCTAGGGTTTTCCCCGCTCCGCTCACCAGAACCATGACTCACGTCGTCTCCGAATCCTGCATCCGTTGCAAATACACCGATTGCGTCGACGTGTGTCCTGTGGACTGCTTCCGCGAAGGTCCGAACATGCTGGTGATCGATCCGGACGAGTGCATCGACTGCGCCGTCTGTATTCCCGAATGCCCGGTCAACGCGATCTACGCCGAAGAAGATTTGCCGGCCGACCAGCTTGCCTTCATCAAACTCAACGCCGAACTGGCGCTGGCCGATGGCTGGAAAAGCATCACGAAGCGCAAGCCGGCGCTGCCCGACGCCGACGACTGGAAAGACAAGACCGACAAGATCGGCGAACTGGTCAAGTAAGCACACCCCCAGTCTTCGCGCACTTCGTGTCGCTTCGCCAACCCCCTCGCCGGGGGCAACACCAGCGGCCCGACGAAGCCGGTTCAGCGGTGTTCCTGGAACAGAAATGCATGCCCCAATCGAAACTGATGCGCTGATCATCGGCGCCGGCCCGGTCGGGCTGTTCCAGGCGTTCCAGCTCGGGCTGCTCGAAATTTCCAGCCACATCGTCGACGCGCTGCCCGCAGCGGGCGGCCAGTGCGTGGCACTGTACGGCGACAAGCCCATCTACGACATTCCGGGCACGCCCGTCACCACGGGCCGTGCATTGGCGCAGTCGTTGCTGCAGCAGGTGGCGCCGTTCAAGCCGCAATTTCATTTCGGTGAGCAGGTCGCGACGCTGGCGAAGCAGGCTGATGCGCGCTGGCTTCTTGGTACCAGCGGCGGTTCGTCGTTCGTGGCGAAGACCGTGTTTCTCGCAGCCGGCGTCGGCGCTTTCGTGCCCCGGCGCATTGCGATCGACGACATCGCGCGATTCGAGGGCCAGCGCCTTTTCTATCACCCCGAATCGCTCGACCGCTTCGCCGACCAGGTGGTGGTGGTCAACGGTGGCGACGACGCTGCACTCGACACCGCGATCGCGCTGACCGGCCTGGCGAAGCAGGTCACGCTGGTGCATCGGCGCGATGGTTTCCAGGCCGACCCGGCACGGGTCGATGCGATGCGGGCGCTGGTCGCCGATGGCAAGCTGGGGTTTGCGGTCGGACAACCGTCAGCGTTCGATGGCGAGACGCTGCAGATCACGAAGCCCGACGCGAGCACGCTCGATCTGCCGCTCGATGCGCTGATCGCCTGCCTCGGAATTTCGCCGAAGCTTGGGCCGATCGCCGATTGGGGCCTCGCGCTGGAACGCAAGCAGGTACCGGTCAACACCGCGACGTTCCAGACGTGTGAGCCCGGCGTGTTCGCGGTGGGCGACATCAACACCTATCCGGGCAAGAAGAAGCTCATCGTGTGCGGCTTTCATGAAGCCACGCTGGCGGCCTGGGGCGCCACCGACATCGTGTTCCCGGGCCGATCGATCCCGCTGCAGTACACGACGACCAGCACGCGCCTGCATACATTGCTCGGCGTGGACCACCTGGCTCGCTAGAATTCGACCACCTTGCGCACAAGCGCAAGGCCGCTAGGGGTGTTGACGCACGGAGTTCTGCTCTGCGCCGAGACTGAGAAAGTCCCTTTGAACCTGATTGAGGTAATCCTCGCGCAGGGAAGCATGTCGAACAAGCCGCGGCGCACCTCTCGGTGCCGCACCAAGCTTTCGCAGGCCGACCTGCCATCACGTCCTGAAAGAACGTCATGGCAAACCACCACGTCATCCCGAAGAAATCCGGCAAGCCGAAATGGCCCGCCGCACCTGTCCCGCGCGCACTCGCCGCCATGGTGCTGATCGCCGCCGGCAGCAGCAGCTACGCGCAAGACGCGACGCTGCCCGCCATCACCGTCACCGACCAGAGCACGCCGAAGCAGATCGACATCAGCGGCTTCGGCGACGTGCCGCTGCGCGAGCTGCCGCTCTCGGCCACGGTCATCGACAACCAGCAGATCCAGGCCAGCGGCGCGCGCCGCCTGGCCGACCTTGCGCAGTTCGATTCGTCGGTCACCGATGCCTACAACTCCGCCGGCTATTGGGACTACCTCACGGTGCGCGGCTTCGTGCTGGACAACCGCTTCAACTACCGGCGGGAGGGCCTGCCGATCAGCGCCGAAACGTCGATCCCGCTCGACAACAAGGAGCGCGTCGAGATCCTGCGCGGCACCAGCGGCATCCAGGCCGGCACCAGCGCGCCCGGCGGGCTCGTCAACTACGTCGTCAAGCGACCGACCGCACAAGACCTGCGCGAAGTGCGCGTGGAAACGACCAGCCGCGGCAGCCTGCTCGGCGCCATCGACCTCGGTGGCCGCTTCGGCAGCGAGCAGCAGTTCGGCTATCGCCTGAACGTGGCCGCTGAAAACCTGAAGCCGCTGGTGCACAACCTCGACGGCAACCGCAAGCTCTTGTCGCTCGCGGCCGACTGGCGCATCACCCGCGACTCCATCCTCGAAGCCGAGATCGAATACAGCCGGAAGACGCAACCCAGCCAGAACGGCTACAGCCTGCTCGGCAACGTGCTGCCGCAACCGGTCGACCCGCGCATCAACCTCAACAACCAGCCCTGGTCGCAGCCTTCGGAATTCGGCGCGCTCACCGGCACGTTGCGCTTCACGCAGTCCCTCAATGCCGACTGGCGCTGGAGCGCGCAGCTCGGGCAGCAGCGCCTGAAGACCGACGACCGCCTCGCCTACGCCTTCGGCTGCAGCGCCGAAGGCAACTACGACCGCTACTGCAGCGACGGCACTTTCGACTTCTACGACTTCCGCAGCGAGAACGAGCGCCGTACGCAAACCGCCGGGCAGATCAAGGTAAACGGCAACGTCATGACCGGCGGAGTGAAGCACGAGCTCGGCTTCGGCATCCTTCAAAGCCGGGTGCGCAACCGCTTCCAGGACCAGGCCTACAACTACGTCGGCACCGGCAACGTCCTGGGCACCGCCATCGTGCCCGCCGACCCCACGCTCACCGACGCGAGTACCAACCGCGACGAAAAATCGACCGAGCTCACGCTTCAGGACGCCATCCGCTGGAACGACCAGTTCACCACCTGGCTCGGCGTGCGTCACACGCGCCTCGACCGCGGCAGCGTGCGCACCGACGGCTCGCGCCCGACGCAGTACGACCAGAGCGTGACCACGCCGTGGGTCGCGGCGAGCTACGCGGTCCAGCCTGGCCTGCTGGCCTATGCAAGCTGGGGCAAGGGGATCGAATCGCAGGTCGTGCCGAACAAGATTTCGCAGTACGCCAATGCCGGCGAAGCGCTGCCCGCGCTCGCATCGAAGCAGTGGGAATTCGGCTTCAAGGGCGGTGACAACGCACTGAACTGGCAAGTCGCGTACTTCAACATTTCGCGCCCGATGACCAACATCGACACCTGCAACAACAGCGGCGCCGACTGCACCGGCCAGTACGACGGCCGCGCGGTGCACCGCGGCCTCGAAGCCAACGCGCAATGGAACACCGGCCCCTGGCGCCTCGCCGGCGGCGTGACCTTCATCGACGCCAAGCGTCGCGACAGCACGCTCTCCCCGAGCCTGAACGGCGAGCATCCGACCAACGTGCCGAGCCAGGTCGTGCGCGCACAGGTCGGCTACCGCATCGCTGCCGTGCCCGGCCTCGAAGTGCAAGGTCAGCTCTCGCACGAAGGTCGCCGCAACGTGCTGCCCGATGGCTCGATCCGCCTGCCCGGCTGGACCCGCTTCGACGCCGCGCTGCGCTACGACACCCGGCTCAACAACGTGAACACCAGCTGGACCATCGCCGTGGAAAACGTGGCCGACAAGCGCTACTGGAAAGAGTCGCCCTACCAGTTCGGCCACGTCTACCTGTTCCCCGGCGCACCCCGCACGCTGCGCCTCGCCTTCACTGCGTCGCTTTGATGCATTGCCACGTCGCGCAGCTTTTGAAGCCTCAAAAAACCACGCTATAATTTGAGGCTGCTGTTCCTCGATAGCTCAGTTGGTAGAGCGCCGGACTGTTAATCCGTAGGTCCCTGGTTCGAGCCCAGGTCGAGGAGCCAATGATGTACGGAGCTGGGCACTCTTGTAGTGCCCAGCTCGCTACTCCCAGCAGCTGCAGCTAGCAGCGTCGCTTTTTTCCCCTGCATCGTCACCATCTTTCCGTCGAAGCGAATCTCGCCGACGAACTCATGCAGGTAGCGTTTCGAGAAGCCGCCCTCCCGGTCTGTCAGGCGCGCACGTAGCGCAGCGCCAAACGCTTCGAGCTTCTTCGAGGACAGTGCAGCGACCGGCATTTCCTTGCTTCGTCGAGCTCCAGCCATTTCCAGCAAGACCGCATCGCGCCGTGACTTCAGCTTCTGAGCCCGGCTGCGCAGCATGTCGTCCATAGGCAGCAGGTCCTTCTCCACCGCGTCGTAAAGGCGGTTCGTTGCCGTCTCCAACTCGTTGAGCTCCCGCTGGAGCATCCCGATTGTTTCGTCCTGGCGGGAATGAGCGCTCTTGAGGTGCCCTTTCATTTCACGCAGCATTTCTTTCAGGCGCTCTGGCGTGAGCACCTTGTCCGCAAACGCATCGAGCACGAGGCGGTCCATTTTTTCCATCGGCACAGCTGGGGTGCAGCAAGCGCCCGAGCTTTGGCCGATCCGCGTGTTGCACTTGTAGTAGCGATACCGCCCGCCTTTTCCGGTGGCGGTGGTCATTCCTGCGCCGCAGTTGGCGCAGCGTAGCAACCCGGTCAGCAAGGTCGGGCTGCTGACGACGCGAGCCGGTGTCACTGCAGGCGAGCGCTCATGGCGCTTACGCGCGACTTCCATGAATACCGGCTTAGCAATGAGGGAGGGAATGCTCACCACTACCCACTCGTCCTGTGGCTTGAGCTCGTTGGTGCGCATGTTCTTCTTGTTGAAGATTCGGTCACCGACGTATGCCGTATCGCAGATCAGTTGGTGAACGCGTGTCCGGGTCCACTTAGCGCCACGCAACAACACTCCGCGCTCGTTGAAGTAGGCCGCGATCTGCTTGCAGCCCATGTCACGCCCTTGTAACCCCTGCGAATACAGCTCAAACATCCGGCGCACTGTCGGCGCCTCGGCCTCATCGATGACCAGCCGTTTCTTCCGACCCTTGGCCGCTGGAAGATCGAGCTCCTCCGTTTTGTAGCCAAAGGGCGGCTTAGACCCGTTGAAGTTGCCTTGACGGGCGTTCTCGTTCATCGCCCGTAAGGTGTGCTTCCCGTTTTCTTTGCTCTGGTACTCATCGAACATAGAGAAGATGCGGCGCGCCATCTCCCCCGATGGATCGTCGCTGGTCTGCTGGGTGATCGACAGCAGCTTGACGCCCGCCTTGTTCAGCTTGCGTTCATACAGCGCAAACTCGATGAAGTCGCGGAAGAAGCGCGACAGGCTGTGTGAACCGCACCGGGATTTGTGGAGGCTCCACCCTTTGAGAAGATGGAGCCATGAACAAGTCGAACAAGTTCTCACCTGAGGTCCGCGAGCGCGCGGTGCGCCTGGTGTTGGAACACCGCGGGGAGTACCCCTCGCTGTGGCTGGCGGTCGAATCGATTGCCCCGAAGATCGGCTGCGTGCCGCAGACGCTGCTGACATGGGTCAAGCGTCACGAGATAGATTCCGGCGCGCGCGATGGCGTAACGACGTCGGAGGCGCAGCGCGTCAAAGAGCTCGAACGCGAGGTCAAGGAATTGCGCCGGGCCAACGAGATCCTGAAGGTGGCGAGTGCGTTTTTCGCCCAGGCGGAGCTCGACCGCCGATTCAAGTCCTGAGAGAGCTCATCGACGAGCATCGCGATACGTTCGGGGTCGAGCCGATCTGCAAGGTTTTGCAGATCTCCCCGTCCGGGTATCGACGGCATGCGGCGCTTCGTCGCGAGCCGGAACGGCGCTGCGCACGAGCGCAGAGCGATGACATTCTTGCAACAGAGATCAAGCGCGTCTGGCAAGCCAACATGCAGGTCTACGGCGCCGAGAAGGTCTGGCGGCAGTTGGCTCGCGAAGGCACAGCGGCGGCCCGATGCACGGTTGAACGGCTGATGAAACGCCTCGGACTTCGCGGCGTCATGCGGGGCAAAGTCGTACGAACGACGATCAGCGACCGCAGGGCGCCGTGCCCGCTGGACAAAGTCAACAGGCAGTTCAAGGCCGACAGGCCGAATCAGCTTTGGGTCTCGGACTTCACGTACGTCTCTACCTGGCAAGGCTGGCAATACGTGGCCTTCGTCATCGACGTCTACGCCAGACGCATCGTAGGCTGGCGAGTCAGCAGTTCGATGACGACAGACTTCGTCCTTGATGCCCTGGAGCAGGCACTGTACGCAAGGCAGCCGGAACGCGATCGAAGCCTTGTGGCGCACTCCGACAGGGGCTCGCAATACGTCTCTGTCCGCTACAGCGAGCGGTTAGCAGAGGCCGGCGTGGAGCCGTCGGTTGGCAGCAAAGGCGACAGCTACGACAACGCTCTGGCCGAGACGGTCAACGGTCTCTACAAGGCCGAATTGATCCATCGCCGGGCGCCTTGGAAGACGAAGGAGTCCTTGGAACTCGCGACGCTCGAATGGGTGTCTTGGTTCAATCACCATCGACTGCTGGAGCCCATTGGCTACATCCCGCCCGCCGAGGCTGAGGCAAACTACTACCGGCATCTCGCCGAGCAGGCCGTCATACCGGCCTGACTTAAACCAACTGGCCTCTACGAAACCCGGTGCGGTTCAGTGCACGATGATCGCCGTATAGGGGGACGGCTTAAGTGTCGCGTCCGCGATCATCTGCTGGAACTCGGGTCGCCGGTCATCGGTGGCAGATGCTCCCGCCTCGATGTACTCCTTGCCGATGGGCTGGCCGTTGCGCTGGCACCAGTCGCGCATCTGTCGCAGCTGGTCAGGAATCGAGAGATCCTTGTCCGCCTGCTTGGTAGTGGATACGCGTGCATAGAGCGCAACGGCCATTTTTCTTCACTCCGCGTTGTCCTGCAACGCAATCAAGTCTCTGAGCAACTCGGGCAGCAGATCCGCGAGCAGCTTCATCTCGCGCGCTGTCACCGGAGCATCGTCTTCGAGATCTACAACGACCTCAAGGTGGTGCGTGGGTTCTTTCACTCATTGGGCACCTCCTTCCTTTGCACGTATCGGCCTGCCCTGTCCACACCTCCATCCCTCTCAACCATCAACCGCTCCAAATCCGTCTCCAGTCCTTCGCGACCGAACTCGTCGAGCAGCAAGCCTCGAAAAGCCCGGAACTGCGATTCAGGCAGTGCCGCCTCGGCAATGCGCAGCACCCGGTTCTTGCGATGGTTCAACAGGGCGAGGATGGCAGCAAGGCTCACCATTGCCCCAACCTCATCTGCGTTGCCCGCTTCTCCACGTCCGTGCGCCAGGTCAACGGGTTATGCACAAGGCGAAGCAGAGCATCGAGTTCATCAAGTGCTTCTGCATGAGAAACCCACGGCAGCCCTCGCCGCACAGCGTCGATGGCAGCCGTGCGTTTCAAATAGCCATCCACACTGGAAGCCAAACGAATCAAGCGTTCTTTGAGCAGCGCAGCTTGATCGACCTCACGGATGACGCCCTGAGCTGGCAAGTCGTCGACATGGTCCTGCAGCAGCAGCCATAGTGGATGCAGCGGCCACCGCGAGCGATTCGAATCGTTCTGCGGGACCCGCAGTGTTGTGTGATCGTGGACGAGATAGCGCAGCACATCGCCTGCGCCGTCGAACAAGTCCTGAAAGCTGCGTATGGAAAACCGCCGCAAAACGTCCTTGCGGACTTGAAACTCGATGCGCCACACGTTGGCGTTAACGCCTCCCCACAGCTCGTGAAACCAAGTCTTCTGGCTTGCCTCCTGAATCTCCGCCGACTTGTCGTAAATACGCAGGACGGTATCGCCTTCGCCAAATCGCAGTGTCTGCAAGCGTCGATCCTTGCGGTGCTGTGCGTCCTTCGCGGCCAGTGTCACGAATGAGTCTTCGTCGAAATCGACCACTGGCAACTCCACGTCAAAGGTGAAATCCACACGCGACAGTGATTCCTCAGGGCCATGGGACATGCGCACTGCGGTTGCCCAGTCCCGCATCTCGCGATGCAGGGCCTGTGCACCCTTGTGCCATAGCGCGTGACTGCGATACGTCACGTAGAAACCGGGATTGTTGAACTCGCCGAACTGGATCGCGGCTTCGCCGTTCTCCATCAGGAAGGGATAGCCTGAGCCGGTCCCATGACCGGCGAGCATGAACTCCTTGCCACCGAGCTCCAGCAGCACGGGATCACGCCGTTTTGAAGCCTTCATCGCCTCACGCTTGGCGCCGATCGTCTCGAAGTCCAGCAGGCAACCGAGCGAGGGCCGAAAGTAGTAGGCAGCTTCGACGGTGTCGAGGCCGGACAGGAGAAGTCTCACCGCCGACTCTCCCACTCTCTCGCCTGCTCAGCGTCCATCTCATCCGCCGTCATTTCCTCAATGACGACCAGCTCGGTTTTAAAGAACTTCTCGGGTTGATCGTTGCCCAGATCCTTCTCCAGCTCAAGGTAATGCTTGTTCGTGAGAACTTGAAAGCGGCCGATGGGCCCGACCTCCTCGAACACCTTTACCGTCGGCCCATCCGGCGTGCCGATGCGGTCGATTTGTCGGCCCGCGATGGATGGAAGCGCAGATGCCAAGTCCTCGAGCGCAGTGGACAGCAGATCGCCAACGATCTGCGTCCGCGTCTTGGTTGGGTACATCTCGGCGATGGCCGCAAGCTTGGCGGCCACGTGGACGGGGAGGCGAAAGGACGACTGCTTGGAAGTGAGTCGCGTGTTGTCTGGCGCGGACCAGACCGAGTGGAGCTGCTTTGACTTCATGAAAACCTTCCGGATGTTGCGACAAGTGTTTCACAACATTTTTTTGAATGTCAATCATAATTTGGCTTCGGCCGGGTACGGGTTGCCCACCGCGTCGGGCGCGCGTGCGGGAGTCGCAAGCGCCGCCCACCCACCCGCCGCCGTGGACAACCCTACAAGTGCGGAGTTACGAAACACATAGAAACAAGTAGGATGCCCGTTTTGTACCCGTAGACCCCCGTGTTACATAAACGGGACCGTTTTCACCTAAGGCACAGTAAATGGCTCAAATCAACATCAGAATAGAAAATCAACTGAATGCCGTAGGCGACGAAGTTTCCGCATTGATTGCCGTTGTCAGGCCAATTCTTCAAGGGCTTTTGTATGCTCTTAAGCATGAAGTTGTTGCAGAAGTGGGAGGTTTTGAGAAAGTCAAAGTGCTAATGCTTCCCCGCTTATACCGGCCAGGAGACGGTGACATCGGAATATGCTTTGAATATGCAGTTCACGACGCCGTAAAACGAAAAGATGCAAAGGTGGTTGAAAAGATTCAAGATGCCATGCAGAAGCACTGTAAGGTTCCTGGAAAAAAATTGGCATCAATCCTTTTTGGAGCCGAGAAAAGTGGTTCTCTTAGACTTATAGACACTGCGCACGACTTATTGACCGATGAATCAAGATTGCTGACCGGCGCCCAAGCGCAACCACCGAAACTAAAGCGCTACATCAACCAACTTGCAGCAGCCTTTCGACGACCCACCACCCGACTCTATTTGCCCGCGAGCATTAGTGGCGCTTGGAAGGCAGACCTTTTTCTTGGCATGACCGACTCTGACAGGTGGGTTGGAACGACAGTCAAAATTAATCCAGCGCAGCTAGAAGGTGCTACGGGTCTAAGAGTCGGCATAGTTCCTTCTCGTCAAGGTGGCAGCGATAAAATTATATTAGATGGCGCAAAGAATTTAATTGTTTGCCCACTGCCATATGACGCCGCCTTCATGGAATTATTCTATTCGGCTTGGATAATCGTTCAGCAATTCATCGCTGCCGACGCAAAACTTCCAAAAGAAGCTTCGCTCCCGACAGCTCCCCAACGAATGGTCGCTCGATTATTAGAGGAGCGTAGAAACTTTCCGTTAGTTGATGTGATCGAAGCGCTACAACCTCTTGCACAGCCCGAGCTTTTGGAAACATCGCCGAAAGAAAAACCTGCCGAATCGAAAAGAGAAGAAGAAGCGCTTGTGGACACTCTGATAGCACCCGTATCACGAGTGCTTACTTAAAAGACTAGGCGTTAAACTGCACCACCCAGTTCTCAGCATCGCTTGCGCTGGGGAGCCATACACAAGCCGCATGGCCACTGGAAAGCCCGCTATTTAATCGATAGCGGGCTTTTTTCCTTTTGGACGGCAAAGTCGAGTCGTATCACGATTCATGTCACCACCCATTGATGGCGCCCGCGTGTGAATTTGGCAGCGGTGAGGACACCCCCGTTTGGAACGATGTGTGTCAGAACCCATTGGTCCCAACGAGCGACAGCACAGGGCACAAGCCGCGCTCGGTGCTCAAACGAATACTCCCCAGCAACGACGGCTGGCCGAGCAGCCGCAGCAGCCATCGCGAACGCTCCGGCCTACAGAAATCACGCGCGCTCGGTCTCGTACAAGTCGCCGAAGAACTTCAGCGCCCGTTCGGCGCCGCATTCTTAGTGTCTGCATGCAGCTCGAGGAACTTGCGCCGTGCGTGGGCCGCGCAGCCGACCTGGCTCACGCCGTGCGCGAAGCTCCGGTGCAGCGTCTACGTCGACCCCCACCGTGGTCATGCTCATTGCCGCGGCGAGCCGAATTTCGTTGGTTATTCCGATGACCCCTGTCAGCGATGCGATGCATTGCTCGGCGCCCTGCTTCTGGAATGGCCAATCAAGTTGGCCTGCCAGCGTGACCCACCCGTCGTGGGCATCCACGTACACAGAGCCGACCGGCAGATAGGTAATCCACTCGATCACGTTCTGTGCGGAGCGTGCGATGTCGGCATCTGTTCGAATGCTTGATTGCGCCAATTCGACATCGACCTCGTCCACCACCGCCTTCACGCCTCCTACCCGTTCGATCGCATGCTGCGCCCTCCACTTCTCCGTATAAGTGCCGACGCAACCACTCAGCAAGACCACTCCGGAATCAACTTCGATTCCGATGAACGACGCGTCGACGGAGGGCTCCGAGGCGAGTTCGGCCAGCACGTCGCGCCGGAGTCGGGCATCTGTTTTCTTCATTGCATTGCGCCTCTTGTTGCAAAACCTGAGCATCGCGCGCACGACACGCCGGGTCTGTGCGCTGGCGAACAGTCGAAATTCCACAATGCGACCAACATGCTGCAATGCCCGCTGCATCTCCCTCACCACCGCTGTTGCAAGCCCGGCCGCTGACCGTGCACAGTGCGCGCGTCACGACGCCCGTTCGCTATGTGGCAGCGGACGGCCAGCGCCACACCATCCCCAGGGGCCCCTGCCTGATCGAAAAGATGGACGGCCCTGTGGTTGAGGTGATCTGGGGTGCCAAAGGCCAGAACTGCACCACGCTCCCGATCGATGACGTGGAGAACGCCGAGGCGCGGGGCGACCTGGTCCTGCTCGACTGAAGCCTACCGGCAGGCAGATCGTCGGCGGCGGACCGGCGGCCCATCGCACGGCGAGCCGAACGGCTACTCGGACCCGGACCGAGAGCCCGAGCGAGAAAGACTTGTATTTTTCCAGCGCATGATTTTTCAGCCCAATTGCTGGGCGTAGACCGCCGCGTCGGCGCCATAGCAACTGCAGGCGGCCTTCTCCAGCCCACTGCGGTCGAGGATCGCCATGTGACCGCGCGTGTAACCGATCAGGCCGGCGTTCTGCAAGGCGCCGGCCGCGGCAGTGACGCCCACGCGGCGCACGCCCAGCATGTACGCGAGGAATTCCTGGGTCACACGGAATTCGTCGGCGTGCGCGCGATCCTGGCTCATGAGAAGCCAGCGCGCGAGACGCGGCGCGATGAGGTGGTAGCGCAGGCACGCGGCCGACGAGGCGAGCTGTGTCATCAGGACATAGACATACCGCCCCATCACGCGCTGGAGTGAGGGGCTTTGCGGCCACACGCGCCGAAAGGCCGCCACATCGGCCCGCCACGCAGTGCCGGCCCCCTGCACCAGCGCCTGCAGCGGCGCGCGCGCCACGCCGAGCGCCAGGTGTGCGCCCAGCATGCCTTCTCGCCCGATCATGCCGACCTCCAGGCCCGGGTGGTCGTCGGTGTTGGTCACGAGCGAAATGAAGCTGTCCACCGGGAAATGCACATGTCGAAGTGTTTCGCCTGGCCGGCAGAGCACGTCGCCGAGCACGAGCTCGATCGGCTTGCAGATGGAAAGCAGTCTCACGCGCTCCTGGCGTGGGAGCATGTGGATCAAATGGTTCTGGTCATTGGGCAAGCGGGTCTCCTTGGGGAAACCTACCTTGGGGCCATTTCGCACCGCCGACTGTCTGCCAGCGCACATAGTGCGAATCGCGCGACATCGTCGACGCCATTCGCACCTTGGCGCTCGGGCGCTGATAGTTTTCATCGGCTGTGGGGGAACTTCTAGCCAACCAGATGGACCGTCTCCACGCTTGCCCCGCGCAAGATCAGCTGACCGAGCGCGAATACCAGGTGCTCTGCTTGACGACCCACAGCGACCTGACCTCCAACGCGTTCAACAACCGGCTCATCCCCTGCGCTCGCGTCCCCGTGCTCAAACCGCCATCTCGTCGGGCAGCAAGCGTTCGTACTCCGTTTTGACCACCGCGTAGCACTCGCAGCTGCGCTCCTCGATGCCGGGACGATCGAGCACCGTGATGTGCCCCCGGGCGTACTGGATCAAGCCGGCTTTCTGCAGCTTGAGCGCACTCTCGGTCACCCCCTCGCGCCGCACACCGAGCATGTTGGCGATCAGTTCCTGGGTCATGACCAGTTCGTTGCCCTGCAGCCGGTCCAGGCTGAGCAGCAGCCAGCGGCACAGCTGCTGGTCGAGCGAGTGGTGGCGATTGCACACAGCCGTCTGCGCCATCTGCGTGATCAGGGCTTGCGTGTAGCGCAGCAGCAGATGAAGGACCGGGGCGCGTTTGAACTCCTCCTTCATCACCTCTGCGGCGAGGCGGAATGCACGGCCAGCGCTCTGCACCACGGCACGACTGGTGGTCGACTCACCCCCCATGAAGAGCGAGATGCCGACCACGCCCTCGTTGCCGACCACCGCAATCTCCGCCGATGCGCCGTTCTCCATCACGTAGAGCAGGGAGACGATCGACGTGGTGGGAAAGTACACGTGGCTTTGCACACTCCCCGACTCGTGCAGGACCTTGCCGAGCGGCAACGAAACCATCTCGAGCTGGTCGCGCCAGCGCGACCACTCCGCCGCGGGCAGCGAGGAGAGCAGATGGTTCCGCATCGGATCGATCGAATTCGGCATGGAGAGAGATTCCTTGGCATGGCTCGCTCGACCGACTGCGGTCGCGGGGCTCTGTTCGCTTTCGCACTTATAGAGTGGTTGCGAAATGGAGTCCAGCGAAGGGTGGCGTTGTGTCCAATTTGACGCAGTCGCTGGGGAGGCGTGCAAATGAATCGCATCGCTATGTGCGCTATCGCACAGACCGAATGCACCAATCAGTCGATGAAGCTCAGCAGCTTGGGCACGTCCGGGTTCGGCTTCGACGTCACCGACCGCCCCACGCCGCGCTCGGACAGGTCGCACCCCGACTGGCTATCGCCACGACAAGATCATCGAGAAATAGCCGCCGATCAGCGCCAGAACGGTGGTGAGCGCGTAGCTCACCGGATAAGGGACGGCGGCAACGGAACTATCGGATTCCTCCATGATGGCGTTCAGACCTGGCGTGCTGTTGCGCGCGCCCGTGGTGGCACCGGCGGAGATGATCGAATTGAGGCCGAAGAGCTTGATCCCGACCCAGAAGGCGACCAGCGGCGGCACGAGTGCGCCCGCGAGGCCGATGAGCGCGAGCCACAGAATGGTGTCTCCGCTGAGTGCGGAGATGACCTTGGGGCCGACATTGGCGGACAGCACCGCCACGAAGGCGTTCAAACCGAAATCCTGCAGGAAGCTGCGGGCACCTTCGTGCACTGGACCGCCGAACTCCGGATTGCGGCTGCGGAAATAGCTGACGCATACGCCCGCCATGATGACGCCGGCCGACGTTCCAAGCGCAAAGGGTATGCCGGATACCGTGACCGTGAAGATACCCACCAGATAGCCCACCAACATCGCGAGCGCGAGGTAGGGAACCTCGGACTTCATCGTCGGCAGGATGACGTGGCCGCCCAGCCCTTTCGCCGTTGTTCTGAGCGCTGCGTCCGGCCCGGTCAGGCGCAAGACGTCGCCGAAGCGGACATCGCTTTTCGGGCCCAGAGGCAGTTCGGTGCCGCCACGGAACAGGGCCTGCACCGTCACGCCGCCCGACATGATCTTTCCGAGCTCTGCAAGGTTCTTTCCCGCGTGACGGTGCGCCGAAACATGCACGTCGGCGACTTCCAGGACGACATTGCGAGCCAGCGGATCATCGGATTCCGGACCGATCAGATCCCCGTCTTTCAGGATCGCGTCGTGAACATTCCCGCGCACCGTGACGATGTCGGCTTTTTTCAAAGTCGGGTCGTCGGCCAGGTCCAGCACGGCACCGTCGCGGACCACCTGGAGGATCGGCGCTTCGGGATAGTCCGTGCCCAGGCGAGACACGGTCCGCCCGATGAAGCCTTCATGGGCGACGGTGAAAGCACGCATGACGTACGGGGAGAGGCCCATCGCCAACGCACCCGGCGCGCCGGGAACGGGGTCGTTCGCTCCGCCACTGAAGGCCGCCTCGGCCAGTTTGGCATCGGCCTTGGCATCGTGGCCGAAAATGCGCGGGAGGTAGCGGATCAGCAGGATGATGCCGACCGTTGAGAGGACATAGCTGATGGCGTAGGCGGCAGCCATGTTCGCGCCGACCTCCTCGACGGTCATGCCTGCGGGCGGCTTGTAGGCCCCACTGGCCAGTGCACTCTGGCCCACGCCAAGGACGGCCGTGATCGTGTAGCTGCCCGAGATCAGGCCGGTCGCATAGCCCGGCGCGAGACCTGCCAAGGCCGCTCCAAAGTAGCAGATGACCCAATTGAGGCTCCAGACGATGAGGCCGATCACGACAAAGGCCAGCCCGCCCTTTCGCAAGCCCGAAAAGAATTGCGGCCCCACCTTCAGCCCGAGGGCATACATGAAGAGCAGCAGCATGAACGACGACAGGATGCCGGGTATCGCGTAAGTGATGCCATAGGCGGCCTGGGCGATCATCGAGAGCACCACGCCGACCAGCAGCGTGCCCGCCGTGGATCCAAGCGAGATGGTCTTGAAGCTGAACTTTCCGATCAGCGTGCCGAGCGCCAGCGCGATCAGCACGAACGCGATGGGCTGGTTTCCCAGAAGTTGGAAGAAGCCGTGAAGCCCGGCCTCCGTGACGGGCCGCACGGTGTCGAACACCTGCCCGATCACGCCGTGCGTCGCAAGGTCACCCATGGTGGAATCCAGGTTTCGCAGTGGAGTTCGGGACTGGATTCTTCGTCAGGTCACGAAGCGCGCGCTTGATGTCGTCGAGAAGAAGCTGCGCGAGATCGCGGCTGACGCCGTGGCGGATCAGGATGCGTTGGACCACGGTGTCCTTGCGGTTCGCAGGAAGCGGATACGACGCGATCTGCCAGCCCCGCATCCGCACCCTCTCGGACAAGTCGTAAAGGGTGAAGCCGTGGTCGGCATCGGTCAGCCGATAGGCAACCGCGGGCAGTCCGCCGTGGCCGTCGTAGACCATCTCGAACGGCTCGAGCTTGGCCAGTTCGGCGCTCAACCACTGCGCCGTATCGGAACAGGCTTGCTGAACGGCCGTGTAGCCGTCCCACCCGAGGCGCAGAAAGTTGTAGTACTGCGCGATGATCTGGCCACCCGGGCGCGAGAAGTTCAGCGCAAAGGTCGGCATGTTGCCGCCCAGGTAATCGACGTTGAAGATCAGCTCTTCGGCCAGGTCTTTCTTCGATGCCCAGATGACCCAGCCCACGCCGAGCGGCGCAAGGCCGTACTTGTGCCCAGAGGCGTTGATCGACCGGACCCGGTCGATCTGAAAGTCCCAGACGAGGTCGCGCTGGATGAACGGCGCGATGAATCCGCCAGAGGCGGCATCCACATGGATCGGGATGTCGAGCCCGAGGTCGCGCTGCATGGCATCGAGTTCGCGCGCCAAGGCCTCGACGGGCTCGTAAACGCCTGTGAAGGTGACGCCCAGCGTCGCGACGACGCCGATGGTGTTTTCGTCGCAGTGGCCGCGCAGGTCTTCGGGCCTGAGACCGAGCGCATCACCCTCGAGCGGTACCTCGCGGATCTCGACATCGAAATACCGGGCGAACTTGTGCCAACAGATCTGCACCGGGCCGGTCACGATGTTGGGCTTGCTGAAATCCTTGCCTTCCGCTTCCCGACGCTTGCGCCACTTCCATTTGAATGCGAGGCCGCCGAGCATGGCCGCTTCGCTGGAACCGGTCGTCGAGCAGCCCACTGTCTCTCGCGATTGCTGGGCATGCCAGAGGTCGGCAAGGATGTGGACACATCGGCTTTCGAGCTCGGCCGTCTGCGGATACTCGTCCTTGTCGATCATGTTCTTGTCGATCGCATCCGCCATCAGGTGCTTGACCTCGTCCTCTATCCAGGTCGTGCAAAAGGTCGCGAGGTTCTGACGGGCATTGCCGTCGAGCAGCAACTCGTCACGCACCAAGGCGTAGGCGGCGCGAGGCTCGGTGCGCCCTTGGGGCAGTCGGTATTTGGGAAGGCTGTCCTGCGAAGCCTTGGTCGCATAGATATCGCGCAGGCTGGATTGGTCGTCGAGGTCGACGTGATGAATTGGCATGGTCTTTTCTTTGTTAAACGCTGACTGAGCGGGCCGAGATCCGGAAATGCATCGCGCTCTATCGCGAGGATGCACAGTGGCCTTGGGAATGCACGACGGGGGCGGTCTCAGCATCAGCAGCGAGGCCGCGCGACGTGCTGCAACTTTGGGCTTGGGCAACCTGTGCGTCTGTGCGGTAACGCACGTTGGTTTCAAGCACTGCTGGCTTTGGCGTGTTGGACGGTATGTCCAAGGCAAAGGCAGTCGCCGATCGCAGGCCTCTTTGCTTTCGCGGATGCGGCGCAAGTCGATCCACGCCTGCGAGAACTGGTGCACGAACAGCGGGCCGGCGCACAGGAAGTCAACGTCGTAAAGGTTCGCCCACGGGCAGGTCTCGGTCCACCTCGAAGCCGGCCGCCATGAGCCTGTGCGTCTCCCAGTCCAACCCCAGGACGCACAGCACGATGGCCTCGTTGTAGCCCTGCCAGCCGTAGTTGGAGAAGCCGCATTCAGGCAACGCTCCGCCGCGACAGGGATAAGACCGCGCGCGGCCGACACGTGGGACGGCAGCGACCCGATCCGGCGCATTGCGGCCGGCAGTACGACAGTCGCGCTGCCCTGACGGCATCGCGCCTGCCAGGCGGGTCAGTCCGCCGGGGCCGGCGCCAGCAGCATCCGGACCATCGCTTTCAGGTCCGCCTGCAAACGGTCGAATCCAGGCTGCACAAGTGCGAGGCTAGTCTCGTCCATGTAAAGCCGCCGGTTGATCTCGACCTGAATGCTGTGCCGACCTTCCGCCGGCCGGCCATGCCGTCTCACCAGTTCCACGCCCTTGTACGGATGGTTGTATGACACGCTGTAGCCGCGGCCACTCAGGAACGCACAGAGTTGGTGTGACAGGGCCGGATCGGCGGCGGTGCCGTCGCGGTCACCGATGACGAAGTCCGCATGCACCAGCCCCGGGAAATCGGTCGCGTGGCTGGCGGCGACGGCGGGCATCGAGTGGCAGTTCAGATGCACGCTGCGCCCATGGCGGGCGTGGGCCGCGTCGATCGCCGCGCCGACCGCTGCGTGGTACGGCGTCCAGCATCGTTCGATGCGGCTCTCGACCTCGGCCACGGACAGCAGCCGGTCGTAAATCGGCAAGCCTTCGTCCGTGTATTTCCAGACCAGGCCCTTGCCCAGACGCACCTTCGACAGCACCGCCGGATCGGTGGCGACCGGGTGCGGCCAAGGGGCATCGAGCAGCGTGCTGTCGACTTCGGTCAGGTCGCGGTTGGCATCGAGATAGCTGCGTGGAAACAGCGCCTCGGTCCAGGCCGCGCCCAGCGCCGGCGCGAAGGCATAGAGCTTCTCGACGTGCGTGTCTTCCGCGCGGCGCAGCGTGGCCCGCTCGCAGCACGAGCGGAAATCGTCGGGGTAGACGGTGCCGCTGTGCGGCGAGTCGAGCACCAGCCCGGTCGTGCCTGGATGACTGACGACCATGGCAGCGTCGTGATGAATCGGTTGCGGAGCGGAATGCATGCGAAGGGGGTGCGAAAGAGGGGCACTCAGTCCAGCTGGATCTTTGCGAAGGCGGCAACCTTCTTCATCTTGGCGATCTCCGAAACGATCTGCGCAGAGAAAGCATCCGGACTGGTTCCCGACGGGTACAGCCCCTGGCCCGCCAGGCGTTGCGCGACGGCCGGCTCGGCGAGCGCCTGGGCCACCGCCTGCTGGATGCGCAGCACGACGGGTGCGGGCGTGCCGGCGGGCGCCACCAGACCGAACCACGACGGGTCGTTGATCGAGGCGTAGCCGAGCTCGGCGTAGGTCGGCACCTGCGGCAGCGATTCGAGGCGACTGCTCCACGACACGGCCAGCGCCTTGAGCTTGCCGTTCTTCACGTAAGGAAGCGACGACGCGACCTGGTCGAAGTACACCGCGACCTGGCCGGCCAGCACGTCGTTGAGGGCCGGGCCGGCGCCACGGTAGGGGATGTGCACCATCGACGTGCCGGTCACGCTCTTGAACAGCTCGCCCCACATGTGGCCGATCGTGCCGTTGCCCGGCGTGGCATAGGACACCTTGCCGGGATTCGCCTTGAGGTACTTCACCAGTTCGGCGAAGGTGTTGACGCCGGGGAGCTGCTCGGGGTTGATCACCACCACGCCGGGCGCCTTGACCAGTTCCGTCACGCCGACCGTGTCCTTGATCGGGTCGTAGGGCAGCTTGGCGAACACGGCTGGATTCACCCCGTGCGTCGAGAGCGTGGCCACGGCCAGGGTCAGGCCGTCGGGCGCGCTGCGTGCCAGCTCTGCCATGCCGATGGAGCCGCCGGCGCCGGCGCGGTTGTCGATGACCACCGGCTGCTTGAGGATGCGCTGCAGCGGCTCCTGCAGCACGCGACCGGAGATGTCGGTGGCACCCCCCGGCGGGAAAGGAACGATGAGGCGGATGGGCTTGCCCTCTTGCGCCCAGGACATTCCAGGAAGGACAGAGGCCAGAATCAGTGCGGAAACGAGGTCACGACGGTGCATTTGTAGCTTTCAGAGGTGTTGGGACAAAGATTACCCGGTGGGATCCACTTCATCTAGCAAATCCTGGTCCTGATAACATTCCAATCCGGAATCAACTCATCCGCTGCAGAAGGGGATCGCCATCACGCTTCGTCGACTGAATCCGCCGCTGCAATTGTTGCGCGCCTTCTCCACCGTGGTCCGTTTCGGCGGTGTTTCGCGGGCGGCCGAGTCGCTGCACCTGACACAAAGCGCGGTCAGCAAGCAGGTGCAGGAACTCGAGCGCTGGATCGGTGTGGTGCTGTTCGAACGAAGCCGCAAGCGACTGGCGCTCACGCCCGCCGGCGAGCGCTATGAAAAGGCGGTGCGCGCTCTGCTGGCGCAACTCGAAGCGGCCACGCTGGAACTCATCACCAGTGGCGGAGAAGGCGGCGCGCTGCACCTGTCGGCCCTGCCCACCTTCGCCGCCAAATGGCTCATCCCGCGACTGCCGGCGTTCCAGCGGGTCGAGCCGCAGGTGACATTGCACTTCGTTCCGTTCGTGCATGGCTACGACTTCCAGCGGCCCGAGCTGGACTGCTCGATCCTGTTCGGCGACGGCCATTGGCCGGGCGCGCGCTCGCACTACCTCGCAGGCCGTGACGTGGCACTGATCGCGCCGCGGCCGGGCACCTCGGACGTCGCCATCCGGTCGGTCGATGACCTGGCGCATTGCACCCTGCTGCGCCACGTCACCGTGCCGGACGCTTGGTTGCGCTGGTGCGAGCAGCACGGCGTGAGCCAGCTCGACCCGCTGGCCGGCCCGCAGTTCGACCAGTTCCAGACCATGATCCGCGCCGTCACGGTCGGCATGGGCGTGGCGCTGGTGCCGCGCTGCCTGGTGCAGGACGAGATCGTGGCCGGTACGGTGCACGAACCGCTGGCCGATGGTGGCTACCGCAGCGAGCTGGGCTACTGGTTCTGCTACCCGGAAGGCCGGGCGCGGCTCGCGCCGCTGGTGCGTTTCCGCGACTGGCTGCTTCCGCAGACAGAGGACCTCGGCGCCGACCCTGCCGACTAGTCGATCTTGATGCCCGCCGCCTTCACCACATCCGCGTACTTCTTCAGGTCCGCCTGAATCTGCTTGCCGAACTCTTCCGACGTGTTGCCCACCGACGTGATGCCGAGCTTGGCCAGTCGCTCCTTGATGTCCGGCTCGTTCACCACGGCATGCAGTTCCTTCTGCACGCGGTCGACGATGGCCTTCGGCGTCTTGGCCGGTGCGAGGATGCCAATCCACGAACTGGCTTCGAAGCCCGGCACGGTCTCGGCGACGGTCGGCACGTTGGGCAGCGACGGCAGGCGCTGCGCGCTGGAAATCGCGATCGCCTTCACCTGCCCTTTCTCGACGAAAGGCAGCGCGCCGGCCACTGCGGTGTAGAGCATGGGCAACTGGCCACCGACCACGTCGGTCATGGCCTGGCCGCCGCCCTTGTAGGGAATGTGAACGAAGTTCGCGCCAGTCTTCACCTTCAGCATTTCGGCGGCCACATGCGGTGTGCCTCCCGTGCCCGAACTGCCGTACGAGAGGCCGCCCGGATTGCTCTTCGAATACGCAACGAGTTCGGCCAAGGTCTTCGCGGGCACCGACGGGTGCGTGACGATGATGAGGACCGCGTCGCCGATCTTGCTGACGGGCACGAAATCTTTCACCGTGTCGAACGGCACCTTCGAGAACACGTGCGGGTTGATGACCATCGTGCCGTCGAAGCCGAGCACCAGCGTGTAGCCATCGGGCGCGGCGGTCGCGACCATCTGGGTGCCGATGTTGCCGGAGGCGCCGGGCCGGTTGTCCACCACCACCTGCTGGCCGAGCCGCGCACCGAGGCGCTCGGCCACCACGCGTGCGCCGGTGTCGGTCACGCCGCCGGGCGTGAAAGGCACGACCAGGCGGATCGGCTTGTTGGGGTAGTCCTGTTGCGCATGCGCCGGGCCAAAGGCGACCGCGCTCGCGGCAGCGAATGCAAGCGCGAGCAGGCGGCGTCGCGGAAATGGGGTCGTGTTCGTCATGTCTTGTCTCCGTTTTTGTTGATTGAAAGCGATCAGCGCGACCAGCGCTTGTCGAAATCCCACACTTCCTGAAAGCCGATGAGGCCGCAGAACGCGTTGAAATCGAACAGCGGCACCTCGGGCGTCTGGCTGATCCCGGTGGCCTTCAGGTTGCTCAATGCGCTCTCCATCGCGGCGGCGGCCGCAAGGCTGGTGAGCGAGGGGTAGATGGCCAGCGCGAAGCCGATTTCTTCGAGCACCGTGGCGGGCAGGATCGGCGTCTTGCCGCCATCGGCCATGTTGGCCAGCATCGGCTTGTCGAACGCGGCGCAGGCGCGGCGCATCTCTTCTTCGGACTGCGGCGCCTCGAAGAACAGGATGTCGGCGCCGGCTTCGGCATAGGCCTCCAGCCGGCGCATCGCTTCGTCGACGCCGAGCGAAGCGCGTGCATCGGTGCGCGCGATGATGAGGAAGTTGTCCTTGTCCTCGCGCGCCTCGACCGCCACCTTGATCTTCTCGACCATGTCCTGCATCGGCACGCAGCGCTTGTTGGGCGTGTGGCCGCACTTCTTCGGGAACTCCTGGTCTTCCAGCTGAATGGCCGTGACGCCCGCCGCCTCGTAGCCGCGCACCGTGTGGTGCACATTGAGCAGACCGCCGTAGCCGGTGTCGGCATCGGCGATGACGGCGCCATGGCTCGTGCGCACCAGCGTCGCCATGCGGTCGAGCATCTGCGTGTAGGTGGCGATGCCCGCGTCGGGCAGGCCGAGGTTCGAGGCAGTGAGCCAAAAGCCCGTGCCGTAAACGATGTCGAAGCCGATCTTGTTCGCCACCGTGGCCGCGATCATGTCGTGCAGGCCGGGCACGACGATGAATTCGCCGCGGTCGAGCTTTTGCCGGAGGATGGGATTTGCCATGTGTTTTTTACTCCGCCGCGATGCCGCCGCGCTGCGCGACGAGCGACCACTTCTTGGTTTCACTCGCGAGAAAGCGCCGGAACTCGGCCGGCGGCGTGAGCGTCACGTCCGCGCCCTGGTCGTGCATCTGCTTTTGCACGGCCGGCTCGGTCGTGACCTTCTTCAGGTCCTGGTTGATTTGCGCGAC
The DNA here is from genome assembly GCF_001577265.1 of Variovorax sp. PAMC 28711. NCBI lineage: Bacteria > Pseudomonadati > Pseudomonadota > Betaproteobacteria > Burkholderiales > Comamonadaceae > Variovorax > Variovorax sp. PAMC 28711. The sequence continues at coordinate 4,262,628 of NZ_CP014517.1, forward strand.
GAGAGGCTCCGGCAGTCCGGCCGGGCCGAAGAGGCCGTACCAGCTCAGCGACTCGACACCGTTCAACCCCGCCTCCTTGAATGTCATCGCATCGGGGAACAACGCCATGCGTTTCGCGTCGGCCACGCCGACCACGCGCAGTGCGCCCGAGCGCACATGCGGCAGCGCGGTCAGCACGCTGGTCACGCCCATCGGCAGATGGCCGCCGATGATGTCGACCATGATGGGCGCGCCGCCCTTGTAAGGCACGCCGGTGAGCTTGAGGTTGCCGACCTGGCGAATCAGTTCGGCCGTCAGGCGTGTCTGACCTTCCGAGTAGCCACAGCCCAGTTCTTCCTTGCGCGCGGCGCCCAGCAGGTCGGCCAGCGACTTGTACGGACCGTTGGCTTGCACCACGAGCACCGAGGGCGAGGTGGCGATGTTGGTGATCGGCGTGAAGGCCTTGTCGGTGTCGTAGGGCATCGACTTCATGAGCACCGGGTTCACCGCGTGCGAGCCGACCACCAGCAACAGCGTGTGGCCATCGGGCTGCGCCCGCGCGACGAAGGACGAGCCGATCACGCCGTTGGCGCCGGTGCGGTTGTCCACCACCACCGACTGGCCCCACAGTTCCGACAGGCGCTGCGCCATCAGCCGCCCGACGATGTCGGTGCCCCCGCCGGCCGAGTAAGGCACCACGATCGTGACGGCCTTGCTCGGGTATTTGCCACCCTGGGCCGTGGCTTGGCTCGTGGCGCCGACGGCCGCCAGCGAGGCGAGGCCGGCGAGCATCTGGCGCCGGTTGGGATGAATGGGGAAGTTCGTGGTCATGCAAGTCTCCGGTTGTTGTCTTGTTTGTCTTGTGTGTTTTTGTCGCGCTGGCGGCGCAGCCAGGTGATGGCGCGGCCGCCGAGCGACCGCTGCAGTTCTTCCTGTGCGAAATCCACCGCTGCGAGCAAGCCGTCGAGCGAAATGCCGGTGCTGAAACCGCTGCGCTCGGCCATGAGCACGAGGTCTTCGGTGGCGACATTGCCGGCGGCGCCGGGCGCGAACGGGCAGCCGCCGATGCCGCCGACGCTCGAATCGAACCGGCGCACGCCGGCTTCCAACGCAGCCCAGGCGTTGGCCACGGCCATGCCGCGCGTGTCGTGCAGGTGCACCGCGACGCGCTCGATCGGCACCACGCCGCACAGCGCCGCGAAGCGCTCTTTCACCTGGGCCGGCGAAGCCGAGCCGATGGTGTCGGCGATGACGATTTCGTCGGCCGCCGCGGCGTGCATGCGCGCCGCAAGGCGCAGCACGTCGTCGAGCGGCGTCTCGCCTTCGAAAGGACAATCGAATGCCACCGCGATGTAGGCCCGCGTGCGCAGGCCGAGCGCGCGGGCCGCCGCGAGGGTCTGCTCGCTCACCTCGGTCGCCTGCGCCAAGCCCATGTTGATGTTGCGGCGGTTCATGGTTTCGGTGGCCGAGAGCACCACCGCGACCTCCTTGGCGCCGGCGGTGTGCGCGCGCTCCAGGCCCTTGAGGTTGGGCACCAGCACCGACGTGCGCAGCGCAGGAAAGCGCACCTGCACCTGCGGCACGAGGTCGGCCGCGTCGGCCATCTGCGGCACGGCTTTCGGCGAGACGAAACTCGTCGCCTCGATGCTCTTCAGGCCGGCCTCGACCAGCAACTCGATCAGCCGCAGCTTGCCCGCGGTGCCGACGTGAACTGCCTGGTTCTGCAGACCGTCTCGCGGCGCGACGTCGGTGATGTGGATCGCTTCCTTCGCGCTCATGCGATGGCTCCTTCGGCGCGCAGCGCTTCGAGTTTTTCAGGCGAGTACCCGACCAGGTCGCCGAGCACGGCACGCGTGTTTTCGCCGAGCGCCGGCGGGCAGGTGAACGCCCTGCCCTTGTCGGCCGCCGACAGCTTGATCGGGTTGCCCGGCATGCGCACGCGCTCGCCGGTCTTGAGCGGCACTTCGACCACCATGTCGCGCGACAGCACCTGCGCGTCGTTCAGCGCCTGCTCGAAGTTGTTGACCGGGCCGCACGGGATGCGCGCCTCGCGCAGCCGTTCGAGCCAGTAGGCGGTGGGTTGCTTTTGCATTTCCTCGCCGACCAGCGCATCGATCTCGGCCTTGGCCGCGAAGCGCACCGGCTGCTGCCGGTACTCGGGTTTGCGCAGCGCCGGCAGGTCGATGAATTCGACGAAGCGGTCGAAGAACGGGTCGCCGATGCACGCGATGATCACGTGGCCGTCGGCGGTCGGGTAGCTGTTGTAGGGCACGTGCACGAAGTGCCCGTTGCCGATGCCCTCGGGCACGTGGCCCGACAGCAAATGCATCGTCGCCATGTAGTTGAGCAGCGAGATCTGCGCGTCGAGCATCGAGATGTCGACATGCTGGCCGACGCCGGTCCGGTCGCGCTCGACCAGTGCGGCGAGCACGCCCATCGCGCCGAACATGCCGCCGCCCAGGTCGCCGATCGGGATGCCGCTGCGCGTCGGCCCGGTCTCTGGCGTGCCGGTGATCGACATGCCACCACCCATCGCCTGCACCACCTGGTCGAAGGCCGGGCGTTGCGTATGCGGGCCGGTCTGGCCGAAGCCGGTGACCGAGCAGGTGACGATGCGCGGGTTCACTTTGGCGAGCGATGCGTGGTCGATGCCCAGTCGCTCGGTCACGCCGACGCTGAAGTTGTCGAACACGACGTCGGCCTTGCGCACGAGATCGAGAAACACGGCCTTGCCGGTCGCCGTCTTGAGGTCGACGCACACGCTTTCCTTGTTGCGGTTGAGCGTGAGGTAGTAGGCGCCCATGCCGTCGCGCGAGTAATGCGGGTCGTTCTCCAGCAAGCGCCGGGTGCCCTCGCCGCTGCCGGGCGGCTCGACCTTGATGGTGCGCGCGCCAAGGTCGGCCAGCAGCATGGTGCCGTAGGGACCCGACAGCATGTGCGTCAGGTCCAGCACGGTGATGTGTTCAAGTGCCACGTTCTATGTCTCCGAAATGTTGGCGGTGCGGCTGCTATTGCAGGGCGCGTGCCAAGGCAACTGGCTCCGCTAAGTGCTTGATTTCTAAAGAATTGACTGCGCGTCGGACGGTACAGCGCGTCGCGGTGCGACACTCGTGAAACATCGCCATGTTTCAATGCGACATGCCCAACGACCACGCCGCGCCAGTCCTCTTCCCGTCTTCAGCCCGCCGCAGCGACCTGCCACGCCTCTGCTTCATGAGCTACCGGCAGATCCGCGAGTTCGCGATGCCGGTGATCGCCGAATACACCGGCCGCGCTGACATCGAGGTGGTCGACGGCACCTTCGGCGGTGCGCTCGCCATCGCGCGCGATCGCATCGAGCGCGGCCAGGTCGACGCGTTCGTCAGCGCGGGCTCCAACGCGAGCATCCTGCGCGCGGGCCTGCAGGCGCCGGTCGCGACCATCCTGCTGAGCGGCTTCGATCTGCTGCAGGCACTCATCAAGGCGCGGCGTCTGTCCAGCCGCGTCGGCGTCGTGATGTACGGCCAGACCATTCCCGAACTGGACGAAGTGAAGGACCTGCTCAACATCGAGGTGACGCAGTACGCCTACCAGACGCCCGACGACGCGCGTCAGCGTTTCGAACTGCTGCGACGCGACGGCTTCGAGGTCATCGTCGGCTCCAGCCTGGTGGTGGAACTGGCCGAGCAGGCGGGTCTGCAAGGGCTGCTCGCGTATTCGCTGGCGAGCGTGCGCAAAGGCTTCGAAGACGCGATCGAACTGGCCCGCGTGGCGCGCCTCGAAGCCGGTCGCTACGAGCAACTCAACGGCGTGCTGCACAACCTGCAGGAAGCCGTGCTGGCCGTGAATCGAGACAACCGCGTGATCGCCGTCAACCCGCCCATGCAGCAACTGCTCGGCTCGCCGCACGCGCGGCTCCTCGGGCAGTCGCTGGAGGCAATCGAGCCCGAACTCTCGTTGCAGCCGACGCTCGACAGCGGCCAGGTCGAACGCGCCGTGGTGCAGCGCTTCGCGCAGCGCGACTGGGTGGTGAACCGAACGCCGATCCGCGAGCACGGCGAAATCGTCGGCGCCGCGCTCACGCTGTACGACGCACGCGCGATCCAGGAGGCCGACACCAGCCTGCGCATCCAGCAGGGTCGCCGGCAGAGCGCGGCGCGCCATCGCTTCGCCAGCCTCATCGGCAACAGCCCCGCGTTCCTGCGCGCGGTGCAGACCGCGCGGCGCTTCGCGCGCACCGACCTCACGGTGCTGATCGCCGGCGAAAGCGGCGTCGGCAAGGAGCTTTTTGCGCAATCGATCCACAACGAAAGCGTGCGCGCGGGCCGGCCGTTCGTCGCGGTCAACTGCGCGGCGTTCCCGGAGTCGTTGCTCGAAAGCGAGCTGTTCGGCTACGAGGAAGGCGCCTTCACCGGGTCGCGCCGCGGCGGCAAGCGCGGCCTCTTCGAGACGGCGCACACGGGCACGCTCTTCCTCGATGAGATCGGCGACATGCCGCTGCAGTTGCAGACGCGCCTCTTGCGCGTGCTGCAGGAGCGGGAGATCACGCGACTCGGCGCCACCGCGGCCATTCCGGTCGATGTGCGCGTGATCGCCGCCACGCACCAGCCGCTCGACGAAATGATCGCGCAGCGGCGTTTTCGGCAAGACCTTTTCTACCGCCTCAACACGCTGCGCCTGCCGCTGCCGCCGTTGCGCGAACGGCCCGAAGACATCGCGCCGCTGGCCGAGATGCAGGTCGGCCGCTGCCTGCAGCGGCTCGGCGCCGCGCTGGACCCGGTGCGCGCACTGGCGCCGCTGCTGCCGCGACTCGTCGCCTACGACTGGCCCGGCAACGTGCGCGAGCTGGAGAACCTGGGCGAGCGCATCGCCGTGTTCCTGCTGCAGTTCGATCGGCTCGAAGACATCCGCTACGACGAACTGCGGCACGACCTGCCCGAACTGTTCGCCGATGCCGCGAGCGATGCGGCCGAGGACCACGACGGCGCATTGACCGAATCGCGCGTCGCCGCCGCACTGCAAGCCAGCAAGGGCAACCGGCAGGCTGCCGCGAAGCAACTCGGCATCAGCCGCTCGACGCTGTGGCGCTGGATGCGCGAACGCGGCGCCGGTGCTTCAGGCACCTGACGCCGCGTTCGGCTCACGGGCGAGCGTTCAGCCCACGTTCACCGGCACGAAGATCTTGTCGCCGCCGCGCTGGATCAGCAACGCCACCGACTTGCCGGCCTTCGCCGCCACTTCGCGCACCTGCTCGATGCTCCTCACCGGCGTGCCGTTGATCGCCAGCAGCACATCGCCTGCCTGCACGCCCGCGCTCGCTGCCGGGCCGGCCGCGTCTTCGATCAGCAGACCGTTCTCGACCGAAGCCTGGCGTTTCTCCGCCGGCTCCAGCGGCCGCAGCGCGAGGCCGAGCTTGCCCTTTCCCACGGCTTCGTCGCTCTTGGCCACCTTGGCCGCCTTGTCGCTCGCATCGCCGAGCTTCGCGCTCAGTTCGGTGCGCTCGCCCTGGCGCCACACTTCGAGCGTGACGTTCTTGCCCGGCATCTGCTGACCGATCACGGCGGGCAGATCGCCCGACGACACGATCGCCACGCCGTCGACCTTGCGGATCACGTCACCCGCCTTCAGGCCGGCCTGGTCGCCCGGGCCGCCCTTCTCGATGTTCGAGACCAGCGCGCCTTCGGGCTTGTCGAGCTTGAACGAATCGGCGAATGCCTGGTTCACTTCCTGCACCGCGATGCCCAGCTTGGCGTGGCTCGCCTTGCCGGTCGCGACGATCTGGTCTTTCACCTGCAACGCCACGTCGATCGGGATCGCGAACGACACGCCTTGGTAGCCGCCGCTGCGCGTGTAGATCTGCGAGTTGATGCCGACCACTTCGCCGCGCCCGTTCAAGAGCGGGCCACCGGAGTTGCCGGGGTTGATGGCGACGTCGGTCTGGATGAACGGCACGTAGCTGTCGTCAGGCAACGAACGGCCCTTGGCGCTCACCACGCCGGCCGTCACGGTGTTCTCGAAGCCGAAGGGCGAACCGATGGCCAGCACCCATTCGCCGACCTTCAGGTCCTTGATGTTTCCCATCTGCAGCGTGGGGAGGTTTTTCGCGTCGATCTTGAGCACGGCGACGTCGGTCTTGGGGTCGGCGCCCAGCACCTTGGCGCGGAATTCGCGGCGATCGGTCAGCTTGACGGTGACCTCCGTCGCGTCCTTCACGACGTGCGCATTGGTCATGATGATGCCGCTCGAATCGACGATGAAGCCCGAGCCCTGGCCACGGGTCGGCGTTTCGCGTTCAGGCTGCTGCTGGCGGCCGCGCGGGCCCATCTGGCCGCCGCCGAAGCGCTTGAAGAACTCGAACATCGGATCGTCCGGGTCCATCGCGGTCGCGCCTTCGGCGGCCTTGCTGCTGCCGACGACGCTGATGTTCACCACGGCCGGGCCGTCGCGCTGGGTGATGGTCGAAAAATCGGGGGCGGCGATCAGCGGCGCCGCGGCCGTGCTGACCGCCGGTGCCGGCGCGCCGACCGCGTTGGCGCTGGTGTAGGCGCCGGCGGCGGCAGCGCCGAGGGCGCCGGCGGCGACGAGTGCGAGCACGAGGGCGCGCGGCGAGCTGAGACGGGAAGCGTTCATTTCAGGGGCCTTTCAAAAACGTTGACGACAACGCGATGAAAGGACTGTCGCTGCGCCAGCTTAGGCGCGGCTTAAACGGGCGCCGGAAAGACCACTTGCACGCGCAGGCCGCCGAGGCTCGGCGAAGCGGCCAGCGACACCGTGGCGCCGTGCAGATCAGCGATCGATTTCACGATCGCGAGACCGAGCCCGCTGCCGGCCACGTCGCTCGCCTGCGAATCGTCGGGGCGATAGAAGCGATCGAGCACGCGCGTGCGCTCGGCTTCGGGCAGGCCGGGCCCGTTGTCATCGACGCTCAGTTCGCACGCACCATCGCTGCGATGGCAGATGCCGATGTCGACGCGTCCGCCTTCGGGCGTGTACTTCACCGCGTTGTCGAGCAGGTTGCGCAACAGCATGCGCAGCGCCTCCGGTTGCCCGCTGACCACGGCACCGTCGTCGGCACGCGCAATGCCGATGTCGATGCGGCGCGCCTGCGCGTGCGCGATGGCGTCTGACACCGCGAGCCGCGCCACTTCGCCGAGCTCCACCAACACCGGCTTCGCGCCGCCCGCGACGCTCGCCTCGTGCCGCGCGAGCGCGAGCATTTGCTCGACCAGCCGGGTCGCGCGATCGATGCCGGCGGCGAGGCGACCGGTGGCGAGCTCGCGTGCCGCTTCGTCGGGTGCACGTTGCAGCGCCTGCACCTGCAGCTTGAGCGCGGTGAGCGGCGAACGCAGCTCGTGCGCGGCATCGGCCACGAAATGCTTCTGCGCATCGAAGGCGTGGCGCACTCGGTCGAACAGCAGGTTGAGTTCCTGCACCAGCGGGCGCACCTCGTCGGGCAGGCCGTCTTCGCTCACCGGCGAGAGCTCGTCGGCCTCGCGCGCCGCCACCTGCTGGCGCACGCGGGCCACGGGTGCGAGCGAGCGGCTCACGACCCACCAGACGATCAGCATCAGCAATGGCGCCATGAGCGCGACCGGCCCGACGGTGCGCAGCGCGAGCGCGCCGGCCATTCGCTGGCGCACCGCGAGGTCTTGCGCGACCTGGATCACAAGGCCGCGCGTCTGCACCGAAAACACGCGGTACGTCGTGCCGCGCGCCCGCACGTCGGCGAAGCCGAGCACTGCGAGTTGCGGCAGCGCAGCGTCTTCCGCTGACTCGAAGATGCGCACGCCTTCGGCGGTCCACACCTGCACGACGAAATCGAAGTTCTGCTCGCCACCGCGAAGACTTCCCAAGCCGCCGACCGCCGCACTCGGCGGCAGGCCGGCACGCAACGACAGCGCCATCTGCTGCATGTGGTAATCGAAGATCTCGTCGGCTTCTTTCAGCACGGTGCGGTAGGCGACCAGCGCCTGCACGCCCGCCGCCAGCACGATGGCAGCCAGCAAGAACCAGAGAAGCCGTGCCCGCAGCGAGCCCGTGAAAGACCAACCAGCGCGCGTCATAGCTTCGGGACCATGTAGCCGACGCCGCGCACGTTACGGATGAATTCCGCGCCGAGTTTCTTGCGAAGGCCGTGCACGTACACCTCGACCGCATTGCTGCTGATCTCGTCCTTCCAGCTGTACAGCTTTTCTTCGAGCTGCGCGCGCGACAGCACCATGCCGGGCCGCGCGAGCAGCGGCTCGAGCACCGCCCATTCGCGCGCCGAGAGCACGACCGGCTGCCCGGCCACCATGACCTCGCGCGTCGCCGGATTGATCGAGACGCCCAGGTGCTCGTACACCGGCTCGGCGCGGCCCGAGGCGCGGCGCAGCAAGGCGCGGATGCGGGCCAGCAGTTCGTCGAGGTCGTAGGGCTTGAGCACGTAGTCGTCGGCGCCGGCGTCGAGCCCTTCGATGCGCTGCTGCACCGAATCGCGCGCTGTGGCGATCAGCACGGGCATGCGTTGCTTGCGCGCGCGCAGGTTGCGCAGCACCTCGAGCCCGTCGCGCCTGGGCACGCCCAGGTCGAGCAGCACGAGGTCGTACTGCTGGGCGCCGAGTGCGAATTCGGCGGCATCGCCGTCCTTCACCCAGTCGACCGCGTACTGCTCGGCCCGCAGCAGGTCGAGGACGGCCTCGCCGATCATCACGTCGTCTTCGAGCAACAGCAATCGCATGGTGTTCTTCTTGGGTCAAAGGAGCGAGCGCACTTCGCGCGCCGCTTCGAACAGGATGGGAAGCATGTCGCGCCTCAGCGTCACCTGGGTGTGCGAGCCGCCCGACAGCACGACATTGAGCGCGGCCACCGTGTGGCCTTGCATGTCGCGCAGCGGCACCGCCAGCGCCTGCACGCCGAGCTCGTGTTCCTCGCTGGCGTAGCCACAGTCGTCCTTGCGCACGCGGGCCAGCACGGAACGCAGGGCGCGCGCCTGGGTGACGGTGTGCGGCGTCAGCCGCGGCAGGCTGCGGCCCTTGAGCCACTGCGTGAGCTGCGCCGCGTTCAGTCCGGCCAGCAGCACATGGCCGGTCGACGTGGCGTGCGCGGGCAGCCGCGCGCCGAGATGCAGTCCATAAGCCAGCACGCGGCTCGGGGCGCCGTAGCTGCCGCTGCGCGCGACGATGACCACCTCTTCGCCGTCGAGCACCACGGCCGAAAACGATTCGCCCGTCTGCGCCGCGAGCCGGTTCAGTGTGGGCTGCAGCGCGCGCGGCAGCCGCGACGACGCGAGGTAGCTGCCCGAAAAGCGCAGCACCTTGGGCGCCATCCAGAAGTAGCTGCCGTCGGTCTCGAGGTAGCCCAGGTGCGTGAGGGTGAGCAGGTGCCGCCGTGCCGCAGCGCGGGTGAGGCCCGCGCGCTCGGCGGCCAGCGTGGCATTGAGCCGCTGGCGCTCGGTGTCGAAACTCTCGAGCACCGCCATGCCCTTGGCGATGCCTTCGATGAAGTCGGCTTTGGCGATGGTCATTGGAGGAAAAAGAGTTGTTGCGCGATGATCGCGCAGCGGTTCGCATGATCGCACAGAGCCTGCGGCCAAGCATTCCTCGGCGCGGCTGCCCACCCTAACCTCGAAGTCACCACAACGGAGACTTCCATGCGCACTCAAGTCGCGATCATCGGTGGCGGCCCCGCGGGCCTGCTGCTCGGGCAGCTGCTGCACAAGGCCGGCATCGACAACGTGATCGTCGAGCGCCAGAGCGGCGACTATGTGCTCGGGCGCATCCGCGCCGGCGTGCTCGAACAGGTGACGATGGACCTGCTCGCGCGGGCCGGCGTCGACGCGCGCGCGCGCAGCGAGGGCTTGCCGCACGACGGCATCGAGCTGCTCTTCAAGGGCGCGCGCCACCGCATCGACCTGCACGGCCTGACCGGCGGCAAGCAGGTAACCGTGTACGGCCAGACCGAAGTGACGCGCGACCTGATGGAAGCCCGCGAGGCCGCGGGCCTTGCAACGATTTACAACGCCTCCCCGGTCAGCCTGCACGACTTCGACACACCACAGCCGCGCGTGCTCTACGAGAAAGACGGTCGCACGCACGAGATCGAATGCGACTTCATCGCCGGCTGTGACGGCTACCACGGCGTCAGCCGCGCCAGCGTGCCGGCCGATGCTCTGCACACCTACGAAAAGGTCTATCCCTTCGGCTGGCTGGGCGTGCTGGCCGACGTGCCGCCGGTATCGCACGAACTCATCTACGCCAACACCGCGCGCGGCTTTGCGCTGTGCAGCATGCGCAGCGCGACGCGCAGCCGCTACTACGTGCAGGTGCCGACCGAAGAAAAGGTCGAAAACTGGAGCGACGACGCGTTCTGGAACGAGCTGCGCTCGCGCCTCGACCCCGAAGCCCGCGAGCGCCTCGTGACCGGCCCGTCGATCGAAAAGAGCATCGCGCCGCTGCGCAGCTTCGTGGCCGAGCCGATGCGCTTCGGCGCGCTGTTGCTGGCCGGCGACGCGGCGCACATCGTGCCGCCGACCGGCGCCAAGGGGCTGAACCTGGCGACCGCCGACGTGGGCTACCTGTCGCGTGCGCTCGAAATTTTCTACGGTGAAAAGTCCGCTTCCGCACTCGATCGCTACTCCGACCTGTGCCTGCGCCGCGTGTGGAAGGCGGAGCGCTTTTCGTGGTGGTTCACTTCGCTGATGCACCGTTTCCCGGACACCGGCGAGTTCGGCCAGAAGATCCAGGAAGCCGAGCTCGACTACCTGGTGCATTCGCACGCGGCCTCGACGTCGCTCGCGGAAAACTACGTGGGTCTGCCGCTCGAAGAGTTCTGAGCGCTGCGCCTCAGGCCTCGTTCATCAGTGCCCAGAGGCGGTCGGCCGACAACGGCATGTCGAGCCGAGGCGCCCTGGCCGCGAGGCCGTTGCGCGCCAAGGCGTCCGCCACCGCGTTGACAATGGCCGGCGTCGCGCCGATGGTGCCGAGTTCGCCCACGCCCTTCACGCCGAGCAGGTTGTTCTTGCAGGGCGTGGACTCGTCCATTTCCATGGTGAACATCGCGCCGATGATGTCGGCACGCGGCGCGGCGTAGTCCATCAGGCTGCCGGTGACCGGCTGGCCGGTTTCGACGTCGTACACCACGCGTTCGTACAGCGCCTGGCCAATGCCCTGCACGGCGCCGCCTTCGAGCTGGCCGCGCACGATCATCGGATTGACGACACGCCCCACGTCGTTGACCGAGCTGTACGCGACCACGGCGACTTCCCCCGTGGGCGGGTCGATCTCGATCTCGCAGATGTGGCAGCCGTTCGGCCAGCTCGGCCCGGCGGCGGTGGTCGTCGATTCCACGAAGATTTCATGCTCGGGCTGCTTCGCGGCGAGGGCGAAGATGTCGAGCTTCAGGTCGGTGCCGGCCACGGTGAACACGCCGTTGGCATAGGTCACGTCGTCGGCTGCCGCTTCGAATTCTTTCGCGGCGAGCTGGCGCGCCTTGTCGATGGTCTTCTCGGAGCCGACGCGCACCGCCGGGCCGCCTGTAAACAGCGAGCGCGATCCGGCGCTGCCGAAGCCATCGCCGCGGTCGGTGTCGCCCAGCACGATGCGCACCTTCTCGATCGGCACGCCGAACGCGTCGACCGCCAGCTGAGCGAGCGAGGTCGCGATGCCCTGCCCCATCGCGTTCACGGCGGAGAACACTTCGATGACGCCATCGGCCAGCACGGAAACCGTCACGCGCTCTTCGAACACATTGCCACCGGTCCACTCGAGAAACGTGGCGATGCCGAGGCCGCGGTGCTTGCCTTGCTTCGCCGAAGCGGCCGCACGCGACTCGAAGCCGTCCCAATCCGCGAGCGCAAGCCCCTGGTCCATCACTTTCTCGAACTGACCCGTGTCGTAGGTCTGGCTCATCGGATTTGTGTACGGCATCTGTTCGGGGCGGATGAAGTTGCGCCGGCGGATCTCGATGCGGTCGATGCCGGTCTGGCGCGCGGCTTCGTCCATCAGGCGTTCCATCGTGTAAATCGCCTCGGGGCGTCCGGCGCCGCGGTACGCACCCGTGGGCGCGGTGTTGGTGAGCACTGCCTTGAAATGGAAGTCGATGGTCTGGATGTCGTAGACGCTGGTTTGCACCCATGGGCCGATCAGGAGCTGGATCGCGACGCCGGTGCCGGTGGCGTAGGCGCCCACGTTGGCCAGGGTATGGATGCGCAGGCCAAGGATTTTTCCGTTGGCGGCGAGCGCCAGCTCGGCCTTCGCCTCGATGTCGCGACCATGCGCGCTGGAGACGAATTCTTCGCTGCGATCGGCCACCCACTTCACCGGCCGCTTCACATGAAGGGCCGCGTAGGCGACCGCGATGTCTTCCGGATAGGCGCCGGTCTTCATGCCGAAGCCGCCGCCCACGTCGCCCACCACCACGCGCACCTTGTCCTTGGCGAGACCGATGGCCGCGCAGACCGAGTCGCGCACGCCCGAAGGCATCTGCGTGCTCATGCGGACGGTGATTCGATCGGTGGCGCGGTCATAGTCGGCGAGCACCGAACGCGGCTCGATGGTGAGCGCCACCAGCCGCTGGTTGACGATGTCCAGCGCCACGACATGCTTCGCGGTGGCGAAGGCCGCGGCCGTGGCCTCGGCACTGCCGTGCCGCATTTCGGCCGCGATGTTGCCGGTCGCCTCGTCGCACAGCAAGGGCGCGCCGTCGGCGGTAGCGCCCGCCAGGTCGACCACCATCGGCAGGTCGTCGTAGTCGATGCGCACCGCCTCGGCCGCGTCGCGCGCCTGTTCGATCGTCTCGGCGACCACGGCCACCACCGGCTCGCCGACGAAGCGTGCACGTTCGTGCGCGAGCACCCGGCGCGGCGGCGTGGCGCAGGGGCTGCCGTCGGCCCGCTTGAAGCCCGCAGCGCCGGGCATCGGCTGGACGCCTGCCTCGGCCAGCTCGGCGCCGGTGAACACACGCAGCACGCCAGGCATGGCCGACGCGGCAGCGGTGTCGATCGCGCCGATGCGGGCATGCGGATACGGCGATCGAACGAAGACGAGGTGCGACTGGCCGGGCAGGCTGACGTCGTCGGTGTAACGGCCGGCGCCGGCCAGCAGCGCATCGTCTTCCAGGCGGCGAACGGCCTGGCCGCTGCCGAAACGGGTGGGGGTGGTTTCTGTGCTCAAGGTGTGTTCTCTCGGGGGGAAAACGCACTATAGGAGCTTCGGCGCTTTCTGGCTGGTGCCCGAAGCCGTGTATACCTGAGGCATGCAACTTCCCTGGCTCGAACCCGGCGACCCGCTTCCCGACCCCGCCTCGGCATGGGGTGACGCCGACCCTGTGCCCGGCCTGCTCGCGGCTGGCGGCGCGCTCGATGTGGCCACGTTGCGGCAGGCCTACAGCCACTGTGTCTTTCCGTGGTTCAGCGACGGCCAGCCGATCCTCTGGTGGAGCCCGGACCCGCGCATGGTGCTCCAGGTGGCGCAGTTCAAGCTGCATCGATCGCTGCGCAGGACGCTGACGCGCTTCGCCGCCACGGCGCGGTGCGAGATCCGGATCGATTACGCGTTCAAGGACGTGATCGCAGCCTGCGCGGAGGCGCCGCGCCTCGGGCAATCGGGCACCTGGATCGTTCCGGAGATGGTCGACGCTTACTGCGCGCTGCACCGCGCAGGCGATGCACACAGCGTCGAGACCTGGATCGACGGCGAACTGGCCGGCGGGCTCTACTGCGTCGGGATCGGGCGTGCGGTGTTCGGCGAGTCGATGTTCGCGCGCCGCCCCGACGCTTCCAAGATCGCGCTGGCTGCACTGGTTTGCCTGTGCCGACGGGGCGGCGTCGAGATGATCGACTGCCAGCAGAAAACGTCTCACCTCGGCAGCCTGGGCGCGCACGAGTTGCCGCGTGCCAGATTCGTTTCGCACGTGGCGGAAACCCGAAACCTGCCTGTGCCCCGGTGGCAATTCGAACCCATATACTGGAACGAACTCCTGTCTGCGCGACCCTCATCGACCACGTGACGCACCTCAAGGACCTCCCGCTCCATACGCTGCAGTTTTATGCGACAGCGCCCTATCCGTGCAGCTACCTGCCGGACCGGCAGGCGCGCTCGCAAGTCGCCACGCCGAGCCACCTGATCCACGCCGACACGTATTCGGGTCTGGTGCTCAACGGGTTCCGCCGCAGCGGGATGTTCACCTATCGCCCCTATTGCGACGGCTGCACCGCCTGCATTCCGCTGCGCGTGAAGGTGAACGAATTCAAGCCCAAGCGCAGCCAGCGCCGCGCGCGCACTCAACATGCCGATCTGCAGGCGCGGGTGCTCAAGCTGTGCTTCGTGCCGGAGCACTACCAACTCTATCTGCGCTACCAGACCGGCCGCCATTCGGGCGGCGGCATGGACCACGACAGCATCGACCAGTACACCCAATTCCTGCTGCAGAGCCGCGTCAATTCGCGGCTGGTGGAGTTTCGCGAAACACTGGCCGACGGCAGCGCCGGCGCGCTCAAGATGGTGTCGATCCTCGACGTCCTGGACGATGGCATCTCAGCTGTTTACACCTTCTACGAGCCCGACGCAGGTGCGGCGTATGGCAACTATGGCGTGCTCTGGCAGATCGAGCAGGCGCGCCAGCTGGGCTTGCCGCACGTGTACCTGGGCTACTGGATCGAAGGCAGCGCCAAGATGAACTACAAGGCGCGCTATGCGCCGCATGAAATGCTGATCGAGGGCTGTTGGCAGGCACCCGCTGATTTCACAAAGTAAAATGGCGGCCGGTCCATACCGCAAGCTGCCATGAGAAAACCCTCCGACGTTCCCGCCACGCCAGTGATCCAGGTCATCGAGCGCATGTTCTCGCTGATCGACGTCCTCGCCTCCCGCGAAGAAGCGATTTCGCTGAAAGAAATCAGTGAGAAAACCGGCCTTCATCCGTCGACCACCCACCGCATCCTGAACGACCTCGCGGTCGGCCGCTTCGTCGACCGGCCCGAGGCCGGCAGCTACCGCCTCGGCATGCGGCTGCTGGAACTGGGCAATCTGGTCAAGGGCCGGCTGAACGTCCGCGACGCGGCGCTCGCGCCGATGCGGGAGCTCCACAAACTGACGCAGCAGCCGGTCAATCTCAGCATGCGGCAGGGCGACGAGATCGTGTACATCGAGCGCTCGTACAGCGAACGCTCGGGCATGCAGGTGGTGCGCGCGATCGGCGGGCGGGCGCCACTGCATCTGACCTCGACCGGCAAGCTCTTTCTGGCCGCGGACGATCCGCAGCGGGTGCGCGCCTACGCCACCCGCACCGGGCTGGCCGGCCACACGCGCAACAGCATCACACAGTTGCCGGCGCTCGAGCGCGAACTGTCGAAGGCGCGCCAATACGGCATGGCGCGCGACAACGAGGAACTGGAACTGGGCGTGCGCTGCATGGCCGCCGGCATCTACGACGACCAGGGCAAGCTGGTTGCCGGCCTGTCGATCTCGGCACCGGCCGACCGACTGGACGATGGCTGGTTGCCGAAGCTTCAAGCCACGGCCAACGAGATCTCGGGGGCGCTGGGCTACAGCGCGAGCAGCGCGACGCCGGCCGCCTGACCGGCGGCGGCGAAACAGGCGCGGGTCAGTCGCCTGCGAGCGCAGTCGCGGCGATGTTCTGGCGCGCCGACGGCGCCATCATGTGGGTCGCTTCGACCCAACGACGCACGCGCTCCGCGTCACCGATGCGGCTGAGCTTGCCGGCCGAATCCAGGAACACCATGATCAGCTTGCGGCCGGCAATGCGGGTCTGCATCACCAGGCACTGACCTGCTTCGTTGATGAAGCCGGTCTTTTGCACGCCGATGTCCCAGTCCGGATTCTTCACGAGGCGGTTGGTGGTGTTGAACTGCAGCGTGCGGTTGCCGACTTCGACCTGGTAGTTGGGCGAAGTCGAGAGTTCACGCACGGTGGCATCGGCCGAAGCGGCGTTCACCAACAAAGCCAGATCCTGCGCGCTCGACTGGTTGTTGCTGGAGAGGCCGGTGGGCTCCACGTAGCGGGTGTCCTTCATGCCGAGCAACTTGGCCTTGGCGTTCATCACGCTCACGAAAGTGGCCAGACCACCCGGGTACGTGCGGCCGAGGGCGTGCGCCGCGCGGTTCTCGCTGGACATGAGCGCCAGGTGCAGCAGCTCGCCACGGGATAGCGTCGAGCCGACCATCAGGCGCGAGCGGCTGTGCTTTTCGGTATCGACGTCATCCTGAGTAATCGTGATGAGTTCTTCTGTTGGCAAACGCGCTTCGCTGACGATCAGGCCGGTCATCAGCTTGGTGAGCGATGCGATCGGCAGCACGGCGTGGTCGTTCTTGCTGAACAGCACTTCGCGCGTGTCCTGGTCGATCACCAGCACGGCGCTCGACTTCAGGTCGAGGGCGTCTTCAGTGTGATTCAGGCCGGCCAACTGGCCGTAAGACAGCACGGGCGGCGTTTCGACGCGAACGATAGAGCGACGCTGCACGGCGACAACCGTCTTGCCGTTCTTTTGCCGGACCGTGGCGACGACGTTGCGGCCACCGCGCACCGTGCGGTCGGCCTTGTCGTTGGCGCGTGCAACCTTCTCCGCCTTGGCGCCGCGCTTGCCGGCCGCCGCTGCGCGCGGCGCCTGTGCCACGCTCTTCGCGCTCTTGCCGCGCGACTCGCTCACAGCCTGGCTCTTCTTGGCAGCCGGCGCCGCCTTTTTGGCGGCGTGGGCGCCGGGCAGCAAAAACGCCGTGGCGCAGAGCGCGACGGCGATCAATTTGAAGGCGGGCAGAAACCGCTGGCTGGAAACTCGGTGAAGACGGGCTTCAGGCATTAAAAACTCTCCAGCGGTGTCAATGAAGGACCGCAGTGTATCGAAATCAAAAAAGACACGCAATATCAGTTACTTGCGCATCCTTGTTCAATCGAACTCAAAGGAACGCCCGAAAACCTAACCTTGTGCTGCCACTCTCTCAGCTTGGCTCTGTAACTTGTTGAGCGCACTCAAATAAGCTTTGGCGGAAGCCACCACGATATCGGGGTCCGCGCCCACGCCATTCACGATGCGACCGGCATTCTGGAGCCGTACTGTCACTTCACCCTGACTTTCGGTCGATCCGCTGATCGCATTCACTGAATAAAGCACCATTTCCGCCCCGCTTTTCACATGCGCCTCGATCGCCTTGAGCGACGCATCGACCGGCCCGTTGCCGTCGGATTCACCGGTGACCTCCTGGCCATGCACGGTGAAAACCACTTTAGACTGCGGCCGCTCACCGGTTTCGCTGTGCTGCGCCAGGGAAACAAAGCCAAACTGTTCGTTAACGTGGGACACCTCTTCCGCGCTGACCAGCGCGAGGATGTCTTCGTCAAAAATCTCGCTTTTGCGGTCGGCGAGCTCCTTGAAACGCGAGAAGGCCGCGTTGATGTCGGCTTCGCTGACCATTGCCACGCCGAGCTCGATCAGACGCTGCTTGAACGCGTTGCGTCCGCTCAACTTACCGAGCACGATCTTGTTGGCCGCCCAGCCCACGTCCTCGGCACGCATGATTTCATAGGTGTCGCGCGCCTTGAGCACGCCGTCCTGGTGGATGCCCGAGGCATGCGCAAAGGCATTGGCGCCGACCACGGCCTTGTTCGGCTGCACCACGAAACCCGTCGTCTGGCTCACCATGCGGCTCGCCGCGACGATGTACTGCGGATCGATGTTCATCTCGAGCCCGAAATAGTCCTTGCGGGTACGGACGGCCATCACCACTTCCTCGAGCGAGCAGTTGCCTGCACGCTCGCCCAGGCCGTTGATGGTGCATTCGACCTGGCGCGCGCCGCCGATCTTCACGCCCGCCAGCGAATTCGCCACCGCCATGCCGAGGTCGTTGTGGCAATGCACCGACCAGATCGCCTTGTCGCTGTTGGGAACGCGCTCGCGCAGGGTCTTGATGAAGGTGCCGTACAGCTCCGGAATCGCGTAGCCCACGGTATCGGGCACGTTGATGGTGGTGGCGCCCTCGTCGATCACGGCTTCGATCACGCGGCACAGGAAATCCATGTCGCTGCGATAGCCGTCTTCGGGGCTGAATTCGACATCGCCGACCTGGTTGCGCGCGAAGCGCACCGCCAGCTTGGCCTGCTCGAACACCTGGTCGGGCGACATGCGCAGCTTCTTCTCCATGTGCAGGGGCGACGTCGCGATGAAGGTGTGGATGCGGCCACGCGCCGCCCCCTTCAGGGCCTCGGCCGCACGGGCGATGTCGCGGTCGTTGGCGCGCGAGAGACCGCACACCGTCGAATCCTTGATGGCATTCGCAATCGCCTTCACCGCCTCGAAGTCGCCGTTCGAGCTGGCCGGAAAGCCCGCTTCGATCACGTCGACCTTGAGCTTTTCCAGCAGCTTGGCGATGCGCATTTTTTCGTCGCGCGTCATCGATGCACCGGGCGATTGCTCGCCATCCCGCAAGGTGGTGTCGAAAATAATGAGTTTGTCGGTCATCGTGGATCTCCTTGTTTTTTCGCGACCCTGCGCAGCAACGCGTCAGGCCGGCGTGATTGCGGATTGTGCGCTGAGCGCACCTTGCGCCCTGGCACGCTGCAACCCCGACACGATCGCTTTCAGGGAAGCCGAAATGATGTCAGCGTCGATGCCCACGCCAAAGAGGGTTTGCGATTCGTCGACGCGCATTTCGAGGTACGCCGCCGCTTTGGCGTCAGCGCCCGCACCGATCGCGTGCTGGTGGTAGTCGATCACGCGCACGGCGTGGCCCGTCGCGTCAGCGAGCGCGTGGATGAACGCGTCGATCGGGCCATTGCCGCGTCCTTCGATCGATCGAATCTCGTCTTCCCAGGGCAGGTCGCCGCGCAGCACCACCGACGCGTTGGCGCCCTCACCCTGCGCTTCGAGCACCCGACGCTGCAATGCGTGCACCGTTTTCAGACCGTATTCGCGTTCGAACAAGGCGTAGAGGTCGGCCGCAGTGAGTTCCTTGCCCGCCACGTCCATCACCCGCTGCACCGACTGCATGAATTCCATCTGCAGGCGGCGCGGCATTTCGATGCCGTATTCGCTTTCGAGCAGGTAGGCCATGCCGCCCTTGCCCGATTGGCTGTTCACGCGGATCACCGCTTCGTAGCTGCGGCCTACGTCCTTCGGATCGATCGGGAGGTACGGCATGTCCCAGATGTCGCCCGCCTTGCGCGCCGAAAACGCCTTCTTGATCGCATCCTGATGCGACCCGGAGAACGAGGTGTAGACGAGGTCGCCCACGTAGGGATGGCGCGGATGCACCGCGATCTGGTTGCAATGCTCCACCGTCACGCGGATCTCGTCGATGTTGGAAAAGTCGAGCTCCGGCGACACACCCTGCGTGTAGAGGTTGAGCGCCACGTTGACCAGGTCGAGGTTGCCGGTGCGTTCGCCATTGCCGAAGAGACAGCCTTCGATGCGGTCTGCGCCGGCCATCAATGCAAATTCGCCGGCAGCGGTTCCGGTGCCACGGTCGTTGTGCGGGTGCACCGACAAAACGATCGCATCGCGACGCTCGAGGTGACGGTGCATCCACTCGATCATGTCGGCAAAGATGTTCGGCGTGGAGTGCTCGACCGTCGATGGCAGGTTCACGATGCACTTGCGCTCGGGCGTCGGCGCCCAGATCGCCGTCACTGCATCGACCACGCGTTTGGAGAACGCGAGATCGGTGCCCGAGAACATTTCCGGCGAGTACTGGAAAGTCCATCGGGTGTCGGGCTGCTGCGCTGCGCACTGGATGAACATGCGCGCATGCGTGGTCGCGAGTTCGACGATCTGGTTTTCGTCCATGCCCAGTACCACCTTGCGCATGATCGGCGCCACGGCGTTGTAGAGATGAACGATCGCGCGCGGCGCACCCTCCAGCGACTCGAATGTGCGGGTGATGAGATGGTCGCGTGCCTGCGTGAGCACCTGGATCGTCACGTCGTCCGGGATACGGTCTTCATCGATGAGCCGCCGCACGAAGTCGAACTCCACTTGCGAGGCCGACGGAAAACCGATTTCGATTTCCTTGAAGCCGATCGCCACCAGGGTTTCGAACATGCGCATCTTGCGTGCGATGTCCATCGGCTCGACAAGCGCCTGGTTGCCGTCGCGCAGATCGGTCGACAGCCAGATCGGGGCCTTGGTCAGCACGGCGTCGGGCCAGGTGCGGTCCTTGAGGCCGATCGGTGCGGATGCGCGGTACTTGGCTTGCGGTTGCTTCAACATGTCGATTTCTCTGTGGTGGTGTGATCACCAGCAACCCCAAACAAAACGGCCCGTTGCTGGTGCGAACGGGCCGTGGTGAGGGATACGCGCGTGCGCTACCGACTCCGCCCGTGGGGCAGGATTAGTAGGGCCAGCGAAATCTTCTTCATGAGGGGTGCGAATGTAGCACAGGGCCTGTCACTTGTGCAGGCCCCGTTCGTCGGGCTCGTCGGTGGACATGCTGATCATGCTCACCTGCTGGCCCTTGGCCTTGCGCCACGCATAGACGATGTAGCCGCTCAGCCCATACGCCACGAACACGCCGAAAAGCACTGTCGGCGGGTGGATGTTGATGACCGCAATGCCCAGCGCGATCAGCACGATCGTGGCGAACGGCACGCTCTTCTTCATCTGGATGTCCTTGAAGCTGTAGAACGGCGCGTTCGTCACCATCGTGAGCCCGGCGTACAAGGTGAAGGCGAACGTGATCCAGGTGATGTTCGTCCACGAGAGATACAGCACTTCGCCGCCGCGCTTGCCCCATTCGGTCATGAGCCAGATAAAGCCCGCGACAAGCGCAGCAGCCGCCGGCGACGGCAGGCCCTGGAACCAGCGCTTGTCGACCACGCCCGTATTCACGTTGAAGCGCGCGAGTCGCAATGCCGCGCACGCGCAGTAGACGAATGCCGCGATCCAGCCCCAACGACCCAGACCCTTGAGCGACCACTCGTAGGCGATGAGCGCCGGCGCCGCCCCGAAGGACACCATGTCCGACAGCGAATCCATCTGCTCGCCGAACGCGCTCTGCGTGTTGGTCATGCGCGCGACGCGGCCGTCGAGACTGTCGAGAACCATTGCGGCGAACACGCCCAGCGCAGCCATGTCAAAGCGCGCGTTCATGGCCATCACGATGGAATAGAAGCCCCCGAACAGCGCTGCCAGCGTGAACAGGTTCGGCAGGATGTAGATGCCCTTCCGTCGTTTGCGCGGTTGTACCTCGTCGGGGAGCGTGTCGTCATGCATGAAGTGAGCCTTTGGAGGAGCGCAGTGTAGTCAATGAAAAAGGGCCACCGCGAACGGTGGCCCCTTGGCGTCCCGGGGGACGACCGGTCAGTTGCGGGTCTGGTCGACCAGCTTGTTCTTCTTGATCCACGGCATCATCGCGCGCAGCTTTTCGCCGACGACTTCGATCTGATGCTCGGCATTCAGGCGGCGGCGGCTGATCAGCGTGGGCTGGCCGGCCGCAGCTTCGAGCACGAAGCTCTTGGCGTATTCGCCGGTCTGGATGTCCTTCAGGACCTGCTTCATCACCTTCTTCGACTCGTCGTTGATGATGCGCGGGCCTGTCACGTACTCGCCGTATTCGGCATTGTTCGAGATCGAGTAGTTCATGTTGGCGATGCCGCCTTCATAGATCAGGTCGACGATCAGCTTGAGCTCGTGCAGGCATTCGAAGTACGCCATTTCGGGCGCGTAACCGGCTTCCACCAGCGTCTCGAAACCGGCCTTGATCAGTTCGACCGTGCCACCGCACAGAACCGCTTGCTCGCCGAACAGGTCGGTCTCGGTTTCTTCGCGGAAGTTGGTCTCGATGATGCCGGCCTTGCCGCCGCCGTTGGCGCTGGCGTAGCTGAGCGCGAGGTCACGCGCCTTGCCGGTCTTGTCCTGGTGCACGGCCACGAGGTGGGGCACGCCGCCACCTTGCGTGTAGGTACTGCGAACCGTGTGGCCCGGCGCCTTGGGCGCGACCATCCAGACGTCGAGGTCGGCGCGCGGCTGCACGAAGCCGTAGTGCACGTTGAAGCCATGGGCGAAGACGAGCGAAGCGCCTTCCTTGATGTGCGGCGCCACGTCGTTCTTGTAGACGTTGGCGATCTGCTCATCGGGCAGAAGAATCATCACGATGTCAGCCGACTTCACCGCATCGGCCACTTCGGCGACCTTCAGGCCCGCCTTGCCGACCTTGTCCCACGAGGCGCCGCCCTTGCGCAGGCCCACCACAACCTTGACGCCGCTGTCGTTCAGGTTCTGGGCATGTGCGTGGCCTTGCGAGCCGTAGCCGATGATCGCGACCGTCTTGCCCTTGATGAGGCTGAGATCCGCGTCCTTGTCGTAATAAACCTTCATGTCGATGCTCCTTCGTTGACTCGTTGAGTTTGAAATGGGTGAGGGGGAAATTCAGACGCGCAGGATGCGCTCGCCGCGGCCGATGCCACTGGCGCCGGTGCGCACGGTTTCGAGGATCGCGCTGCGCTCGATGGCCTCAAGGAACGCGTCGTTCTTGACGTGGTCGCCGGTGAGCTCGATGGTGTAGCTCTTGTCGGTCACGTCGATGATGCGACCGCGAAAGATCTCGGCCATGCGCATCATTTCTTCGCGCTCCTTGCCGACCGCGCGCACCTTGACCATCATGAGTTCGCGCTCGGTGTACGAGCCCTCGGTCAGGTCGACGACCTTGACCACTTCGATCAGGCGGTTCAGGTGCTTGGTGATCTGTTCGATCACCTCGTCGGAACCTGCGGTGACGATCGTCATGCGCGACAGGCTCGCATCTTCGGTCGGTGCGACGGTCAGCGATTCGATGTTATAGCCGCGGGCCGAGAACAGGCCCACCACGCGGGACAGTGCGCCAGGCTCGTTTTCGAGCAGCACGGCAATGATGTGTTTCATAAGCGAAGAACTCCTCTTTTCGCCGCCCTCCCCTGCGCACGGTAATGCGCGGGCTCGGCGGGCAATAGATTCGTCTTGAAAAAGTTGAGAAAAACGTCGCGCCGATCAGAGATCGGCGGGACCCAGCAGCATCTCGGTGATGCCAGCACCCGCCTTGACCATCGGGAACACGTTCTCGGTCGGGTCGGTTCGGAAGTCCATGAACACGGTGCGATCTTTCAGCTTGCGCGCCTCACGCAGCGCGGGCTCCACGTCTTGCGGACGTTCGATCAGCATGCCCACATGGCCATAGGCCTCGGCCAGCTTGACGAAATTCGGCAGCGCATCCATGTAGCTGTGGCTGTAGCGGCCGGAATACTCGATCTCCTGCCACTGCCGAACCATGCCGAGGTAACGGTTGTTGAGCGAGCAGATTTTGATCGGTGTGTTGTATTGCAGGCAGGTGGACAACTCCTGGATGCACATCTGCACCGAGCCCTCGCCCGTGATGGCGAACACCTCGGCCTGCGGCTTGGCCAGCTTGATCCCCATTGCATACGGAATGCCCACGCCCATGGTGCCGAGCCCACCGGAATTGATCCAGCGGCGCGGCTCGTCGAAGCGGTAGTACTGCGCCGCCCACATCTGGTGTTGGCCGACATCGGACGTGATGTATGTGTCGGCGTCCCGGGTCATGTTCCAGAGCGTCTCCACCACGAACTGCGGCTTGATCACATCGCCGTTGCCACGGTCGTACTTGAGGCAATCCTTGCTGCGCCACGCTTCGATCGTGGTCCACCAGCTGGACAGCGCACCAGCATCGGGCTGCGTGGTGCTTTCCTTGATCATGGAGATCAATTCGGTCAGCACATCCTTCACATCGCCGACGATCGGGATGTCGACTTTCACGCGCTTGGAGATGCTCGACGGATCGATGTCGACGTGAATGATCTTTCGTTCGTTCTGAGCAAAGTGCTTCGGATTGCCGATCACTCGGTCATCAAAGCGCGCGCCCAGGGCCAGCAACACATCGCAGTTTTGCATCGTGTTGTTGGCTTCGACCGTGCCGTGCATCCCCAGCATGCCGAGAAACTTGCGATCACTTGCCGGATAGGCGCCCAGGCCCATCAGCGTGCTCGTGACCGGGTAGCCGAGCATGTCGACCAGCGTGCGGAGTTCGTTGCACGCGTTGCCGAGCAACACGCCGCCGCCGGTGTAGATGTAGGGGCGCTTGGCGTTCAACAGCAGTTGCAGCGCCTTACGAATCTGTCCGCCGTGGCCCCTGCGCACCGGGTTGTACGAGCGCATTTCCACCTTCTCCGGATAGCCTGCGTAGGTGGTTTTCTTAAACGACACGTCCTTCGGAATGTCGATCACCACCGGGCCCGGACGCCCGGTGCGGGCGATGTGGAAGGCCTTCTTGATCGTCATCGCCATGTCGCGCACATCCTTCACCAGGAAGTTGTGCTTGACGATGGGACGCGTGATGCCGACGGTGTCGCACTCCTGGAACGCGTCGGTACCGATCTGCGCGGTCGAGGTCTGGCCGCTGATAACGACCAGCGGGATCGAATCCATGTAGGCCGTCGCGATGCCGGTGACTGCATTGGTCAGGCCCGGGCCGGAGGTGACCAATGCCACGCCGACTTCGCCGGTTGCCCGTGCGAACCCGTCGGCTGCATGCACGGCCGCCTGTTCGTGACGCACCAGCACATGCTGGATGGTGTCTTGCTTGTAGAGCGCGTCGTAAATGTAGAGAACCGCCCCACCGGGATAGCCCCACAGATATTCGACACCTTCGGCCTGCAGTGCCTTGACCAGCACTTCAGCGCCCATGAGCTCTTGAGATTGATTGCCCATCCCGGAGGATGCGGCTGCTGCAGAAGCGAGTTCTGCTTTCGAGATTTCCATGATGAACCTTTGGCGTTTTTTCGGGAACGAAAAACCTTGGGTGCTCCTTGCCAACCCTTGTGAGGCCGCGTCGGAACTTGAGGCCAAGGACATGAGCGGACTCGTAAACCGCCGGACCTGGACCCGTTTGCTTTTCGCCGTTTGACTTTTGACGGCAGCGCGAATTATGACATTGGCCGCGGAGGCATAATCCCCGGCGGCAAAAACACAAAGCAATCTCGAGACTGCATTCCCCACAGGCGCCTGTCGCGCCGGACCCGCTTGGCCACCGAAAAAGAACTCTCCGACTTCCTGAAAAGTGTCGAACGACGCGCCTTCAAACGCTCGATCTATCACGTTCGTGACGAGGAAGCCGCGCTCGACATCGTGCAGGACAGCATGATGAAGCTGGCCGAGCATTACGGGGACAAGCCGCCGAACGAGTTGCCCATGCTCTTTCAACGAATCCTTTCGAACTGCACGCTCGACTGGTTTCGCCGGCAAAAGACACGGCGCGCACTTTTTTCCAACCTGAGCGACTTCGAAGCGCCCGATGACGACGGCGAATTCGACCTGCTGGAGAACTTTGTTTCGCCGACGGACTCCAGGGAGACGGAGAGCGCCGAAGACACCACCCGGCGCGCACAGGTATTTCACCAGATTGAAGAAGAGATCGCGGCATTGCCGGGTCGTCAACGCGAGGCCTTTCTGATGCGTTACTGGGAAGAGATGGACGTCGCCGAAACCGCTGCAGCAATGGGCTGCTCCGAAGGCAGCGTCAAAACCCACTGTTCGCGCGCCGTCCATGCGTTGAGCAAGGCGCTCACGGCCAAGGGAATTTCGCTATGAACACTTCACTTCCAACCCCTTCCGCGGTCCTCGAAGACCGGTTCGCCCGTCGTCTCACGGCACGGCTCGAGCAGGGCAACGCCGAACTTTCCCACGACATCGGCGAGCGCCTGCGCGTGGCGCGTCAGCAAGCCGTCAGCCGCCGCAAGCTCGCGCCTCTGCTGCACGCCGCACCCGTTGTCGTCGCCGATGTCGGCGGCACCGCCACGCTCGGTGGCGGCTGGTGGACGCGCATTGGTTCGGTGGTGCCGCTGGTCGCCCTTGTGGCAGGTCTCATCACCATCAGCGTCATGCAGGATGACAACCGCGCCAGTGAGTTGGCCGAAGTCGATTCGGCGCTGCTCACCGGCGACCTGCCGACGGCTGCCTACACCGATCCAGGTTTCGCGCAATTCCTGAAAAACGACGACAAGGCGCCCACCCGCTGACGCCAGACTGCCCACGTTCCTGCATGCCATTTCGCCGTTCATCACGCGCTCTCGCGCCCATCTGCCCGCGCCCGCCTCTGTCGGGCGCATTTCTTTGGGCGGGCGCAGCGCTGGTCGGCGTCTGCTTCTTTGGCAGCATGGCCCATGCCCAGCGGCCCGGCGAAGGTGGCAGGGTCGCAACGCCAGCGGCGGTCACCTCTGCGCCCAAGGCAGTGGCACGGCCTGTCTGGACCGAACTCAACCTCTCGCAACAGTTGGCGCTGCAGCCGCTTTTGCCGGAGTGGGACAACCTGAGCACAGCGCACAAGCGCAAATGGCTCGCCGTGGTCCGCAACTACGCGAAGATGACGCCTGAAGAACAAACCGTCCTGCACAGCCGCATGACGGGTTGGGCGACGCTCACGCAGCAGCAGCGCGCGCAAGCCCGCCTGAACTTCGCCGACGTCAAGCAGCTGCCGGCCGACGAGCGCAAGGCCAAATGGGAGGCCTATCAGGCCCTTAGCGAAGACCAGCGGCGCGCGCTCGCCGAAAGCGCACCCGCACGACCCAGAGGCGCTGCGTTGCCGGCCAGGCCCGTTGCGGCGCAAAAGCTGTTTGCACCCGTACCCTCTCCAGTGACAGGTGCCAAGTACGCGCCGCGCATCCAGTTGGCGCCGCCGCCCGAGCCGCGCGTTACGTCGCCTGCGACAATGCCCGCTGCGCCGGTCAAAGTCACCGAACCCTCCTCGACGGCGCCCTGATCCACGCCGCCGATGACCGCCAGTTCTTCCGAAAAATCCAATCGAAATCAACCTCCAGCCCCCGCCCGCATCGCGCACGTGGTCACGGAAGCGACAACCCCCGGCCTCTGGCGCCGGATGGCTTGCTGGCTCTACGAAGGCATGTTGATGTTCGCCGTCGTCTTCATGGCCGGCTGGCTCTTCAGCACGCTCGGTCAGATGCGCAACGCGATGGACGACCGCCGCCACCTGCTGCAGGCCTTTCTGTTCGTGGTGTTCGGCGTGTACTTCGTCTGGTTCTGGATTCACGGCCAGACGCTCGCCATGAAGACCTGGAACATCCGCATCGTCGACACGGCCGGGCGGCCCATTACCCAGGGCAAGGCCTTGGGGCGCTACATCCTGAGCTGGGTCTGGTTTCTGCCGCCACTCGCCGCCATCGCGCCGTTCAAGCTGTCGGGCGGCGAATCGGCCGTGCTGATTTGCGGCTGGGTGATCGTCTGGGCCCTGCTGTCGCGCTTTCATCCGCAAAAGCAGTTCTGGCACGACGCCTGGGCCGGCACCCGGCTGGTCACCTCCAAACCCATGAGCCGCCAATGAGCGCCCTGCCCGACCCGGTCGTCAATCCGCAAAAGAGCCGAAAGGGCTTCGAGCGCGTTTTCCATGCCACGTTGATCTCGCTGCAGGGCCTGCGGGCCGGCTGGGACGAGCCGGCCTTCCGCCAGGAAGCGATTCTGGCGATTGTGCTGCTGCCGCTGTCGCTCTGGCTGGGCCGCGGCTGGATCGAAGTGGCCGTGCTCGCGGGCACGGTCGTGCTCGTGATGATCGTCGAGCTGCTCAACACCGCCGTGGAGGCCGCGATCGACCGGATCGGCCCGGAATGGCACGACCTTTCCAAGCGGGCGAAAGACATGGGCAGCGCGGCCGTGCTGCTGTCGTTGCTCCTGTGTGCCGGCACCTGGCTGGCGGCACTTTGGCAACGCTTCATGGCCTGAGTCACGCAGGCTTGGCATGATCGGGGGATGACCCCTGAATTTTCGATTTGCGTGTATTGCGGCTCGCGTCCCGGCGAGCGTCCCGAATATGCCGCGGCAGCCATCGCGGCTGGCCAATGGATCGGCCACAACGGTGGCCAGCTCGTCTACGGCGGCGGTCGCACCGGCCTGATGGGCACCGTGGCCGAAGCCACCCGCGCCGCAGGTGGCCGCGTGGTGGGCATCATTCCGAAGGCGCTGGTGGACAAGGAGCTCGCCAACACGCTGTGCGACGAACTCCATATCGTCGACACGATGCACGAGCGCAAGGCCATGATGGGCGAACGCGCCGATGCCTTCGTTGCGTTGCCGGGCGGCATCGGGACGTTCGAGGAGTTGTTCGAGATCTGGACCTGGCGCCAGCTGGGCTATCACGACAAGCCGACCGGCATCCTGAACGTGGCCGGCTATTACGACACGATGCTGGCATTCCTGGCGCACGGCGTGCGCGAGGGCTTCATGAGCGATTGGCAAATGAGCCTGGTGCAGACCGGCACCGACACCCATGCGCTGCTGGCGGCGCTGCGAGCCGAGGTGCCGCAACATCCGCGGGACGACCGGCTCGCCGAAAACCTCTAGATCGCAGATTCGTCGAGTTCGCCCGTGCGGATGCGCACGACGCGCTCGACGCTGGTGACGAAAATCTTGCCGTCGCCGATTTTCCCGGTGCGCGCAGCGTTGACGATGGCTTCGACGCAGCGATCAACGTCGACTGTATTCACCACGACCTCGACCTTCATCTTGGGCAGGAAATCGACCACGTATTCGGCGCCGCGGTACAGCTCCGTGTGCCCCTTCTGGCGGCCGAAACCCTTGACCTCGGTGACGGTGAGCCCGGTGACGCCGACTTCGGCCAGCGCCTCGCGCACATCCTCGAGCTTGAACGGTTTGACGATGGCGGTGATCTGCTTCATGGGTAGGGCCTTCAGGCGGTTTCGTTGAACTTGCTGGTGATAGGGTAACGCCAATCTTTGCCGAAGCTGCGGTGGGTGACCCGGATGCCGACCGGCGCCTGCCGCCGCTTGTACTCGTTCAGCTTGATGAGTCGCGCCACCCGCTCGACCACCGCGCGTTCGTAGCCTGCCGCGATGATCTCGTCGATGCCTTCGTCGTCTTGC
Organism: Variovorax sp. PAMC 28711; assembly: GCF_001577265.1. Classification (NCBI taxonomy): domain Bacteria; kingdom Pseudomonadati; phylum Pseudomonadota; class Betaproteobacteria; order Burkholderiales; family Comamonadaceae; genus Variovorax; species Variovorax sp. PAMC 28711. The sequence continues at coordinate 4,291,448 of NZ_CP014517.1, forward strand.
ATGTAGCGTGCCAGGATCCCGTCCAGGATGTCGTACGGGGGCAGGCTGTCCTGATCGGTCTGGTCCGGCCGCAATTCGGCGCTCGGCGGGCGCGTGATGATGCGTTCGGGGATCGGCTCCGTCCCGGTGCCGTACGGATCGTGCGCATTGCGCCAGCGTGCCAACGCGAACACCGTCGTCTTCAGCAGATCCTTGATGACCGCGAAACCACCCGCCATGTCGCCGTACAGGGTGCAGTAGCCGGTCGCCATCTCGCTCTTGTTGCCGGTGGTCAGCACGATGCTGCCGAACTTGTTGGACAGGGCCATGAGCAGCGTGCCGCGGATGCGCGCCTGCAGATTTTCTTCCGCCGTGTCCTCCGGACGTCCCTGGAATTCTTCTGCCAGCGCCGTCTTGAACGACTCGAAGGTGTCCCGGATCGAGATTTCGTCGTAGCGCACGCCCATGCGCCCGGCCATGTCGCGCGCGTCGATCCAGCTGATGTCGGCGGTGTAAGGCGACGGCATCATCACCGCGCGCACCTGGTCCTTGCCGAGCGCGTCGACCGCGATCGCCAGCACCAGCGCCGAGTCGATCCCGCCCGAGAGCCCGAGGATCGCGCCCGGAAAGCCGTTCTTGCCGATGTAGTCGCGCACGCCCAACACCAGCGCGTCCCACAGTTGCGCCTCGGCCTCGCGCGGCGCGGCGATCCCGGACGGCGTCGCCACGAATTCGATTGCGGCCTGGGTGCGCTTGGCCTCTGCGAAAACGAGTTGTTCCCGGAAGCTGTCGGCCTGCACCGCCAACCGCCCGTCGGCTTGCAGCACGAACGACGCGCCGTCGAACACCACCTCGTCCTGTCCACCGACGAGGTGTGCGTAGACCAGCGGCAAGTTCACCGCCCGCGCGCGGTCGGCCATGCGCGCGACACGCTCTCCTTCCTTGCCGACGTGGTACGGCGACGCGTTGATCACCGCCAGCACCTCGGCTCCGTCGTCCTTTGCGCGCTGCGCCGGCGCGTCGAACCAAGCGTCTTCGCAGATCAGCAGGCCGACGGAAATGCCGCCCACCTCAAACACGCAAGTGTCCTGTGCTGGCGTGAAATAGCGGCGCTCATCGAACACCTGGTAGTTGGGAAGTTCGCGCTTGGCGTAGGTCGCGACGACGCGGCCCGCCTTCAGCACGCTCGCGGCGTTGTGGCGGAACTGCACCGCGACCGAGCGGCTTTTCAGGCTGTTGCCGTGCGGATGGCCGACCACGACGAACATGTCTTGCAGATCGGCCAGCGCAGCCGCGATGCCGTGCACCGCCGCATCGCATGCTTCGGTGAAGGCGGGACGAAGAAACAGGTCTTCGGCCGCATACCCGGCGATCGACAGCTCAGGCGTGAGCAGCAGCCGGGCGCCTTCTGCGTGGGCCTGGCGTGCCACGCCGACGATCTTGTGCGCGTTGCCCGCGAGATCGCCGACGACGAAATTGAGCTGGGCAATGGCGATTTTCAAGGTCATGGTGAAGATGTTAGGCGGCGTGCGCCCGACGTGCAGGGCACAGGTCAGTCCGCAGCACGCTCCGTGCCCGGCTGTTACCCTCGTCGCGATGTCTGCAGTCACCCCGTCGACGATGGTCTCACCCACAACCGAAGCCAGCCGCAAGGCCTGGGCGCTGCTCGTTTTCACCACGCTGATCTGGGGGGCGAATGCGGTCGCGGCGCGCCTGGCGGTCGGTGAGGTGTCGCCGATGGCGATGACGGGCGGACGCTGGGTCATCTGCTGCGTCGCGCTCTGGCTGACGGCACGCGGCCAGATCCGGCAGCACCGGCGTGCGCTGTTGCCGCACTGGCGACGCATCGTGCTGATGGGCACCTTCGGCTTCACCGGCTTCAACGCGCTCTTCTACACCGCGGCGCACCACACGACGGCCATCAACATCGCGATCATCCAGGGCACGATTCCTGTGCTCGTGCTGGTCGGCAGCCTCTTTTTCTTTCGCACGCGCATCGGTTGGCTGCAAGCCGTCGGCGTGGCGCTGACGCTCGCCGGCATCGCGGTGGTGGCCTCGCGTGGCGACCTGGCCGTGCTGGCGCAACTCGCGTTCAACATCGGCGACGTCTGGATTTTGATCGCCTGCGTGCTCTACGCCGGCTACACGATGGGCCTGCGCGGGCGGCCCGCCGTGCCGGGCATCGTGTTCTTCGCGGCGATGGCGGCCGTCGCCTGCCTCAGTTCGCTGCCACTGCTGGCCTGGGAGGTGGCGAGCGGGCAGTTCATCGTGCCGACCGCCACGGGCCTCGCGTTGATGGCTTTCGTCGGCCTGCTGCCGTCCTTCGTCACGCAGCTCACTTTCATCCGTGCGGTGGAACTCATCGGCCCCTCGCGCGCCGGCGTTTTCCTCAATCTGGTGCCGATCTTCGGACCGCTGCTCGCGGTGATCGTGCTGGGCGAACCGCTCTCGCCGTACCACGCGGTGGCGCTCGTGCTGGTGCTCGGCGGTATCGCGGTGGCAGAACATTTGGGTGCACGCCGACGCTGATTCGTTTTCGTTTCTAAACTGGTGCCTCGACAGCTCCCAGAATCCCGCGTTTGACCGATCTCGTTCTCCACATCCACACCGCGCCATCGGACATCGATGCCGCCGCCTGGAACGACCTGCTCGCGCAGCAGGCGGCGCCCTCGCCTTTCATGCGGCACGAATACCTGGCCGCGATGCACGACAGCCAGAGCGCGACGCCCGAAAGCGGCTGGACCGCCGCCTTCGTGACCTTGAAGCGCGGCAAGCAACTCGTGGCGGCCTGCCCGGTCTACGTCAAGGACCATTCCTACGGCGAGTACGTCTTCGACTTTGCCTGGGCCAATGCCTACGAACAGAACGGCCTCTCCTACTACCCGAAAGCCGTGGTCGCGGTGCCGTTCACGCCCGTGCCCGGCGCACGCCTGCTGGCGCGCGACCCTGAGAGCCGGGCCTTGTTGGTGCACGGGCTCATCCAGTGGTGCAAGCAGGAATCGCTGTCCTCGCTGCATCTGCTGTTCGGTGCAGAAGACGACATCAAGGCCTGCGAAGACGCCGGTCTGATGCTCCGCCACACAGTCCAGTTCCACTGGACGCACGGCGGCTGGGCCGACTTCGAGGCGTTCCTTGCGAGCCTCTCGCACGACAAGCGCAAGAAGATCCGCCAGGAGCGCCGAAAGGTCGCCGATGCAGGTGTGACCTTCCGCTGGTCACGCGGCGCCGACATCACGCCGGCCGACTGGGATTTTTTCTACCTCTGCTACGCCCGCACCTACCGCGAGCACGGCAACGCGCCCTACCTCACGCGCGACTTCTTCCAGCGCGTGGCCGACACGCTGCCGCAAGCCTGGCTCCTGTTCGTCGCCGAGCGCGAGGGCAAGCCGATCGCGACGAGCTTGATCGCGCTCAGCGCCGACGAGCCGGGCGTGTCGTGCACCGCGGGGCCGAAAGTCGCGTACGGCCGCTATTGGGGCGCGCTGGAACGCGTCGATTGTCTGCATTTCGAGGCCTGCTATTACCGGCCGCTGCAGTGGTGCATCGACCACGGCGTGGAGCGCTTCGAAGGCGGCGCGCAGGGCGAACACAAGATGGCGCGCGCGCTGATGCCGGTCAAGACGACCAGCGCCCACTGGCTCGCCCACCCGTCCTTCGCGGACGCGGTCGAGCGCTTTCTGGAACGCGAAGACGCCGGCATCGACAACTACATGGCGCATCTGGATGAACGCAGCCCGTTCAAGGCCGGCCATATCGAAACCCATATGGTCGCCATACACAAAAAGGACTGACGCGGGCCGCGGCGCGATCTAGCATCCGCCGCGCAAACCGCCGGAGATTGCGATGCCCCGACTTATCGTCCTGCAGCAAGCAGGCGCCGCCAGGCAGATTCACCTCAACGAGTTTCCCTTCGTAGTCGGGCGCGCCTCGACCTGCGAACTCGTGCTCGAGAGCGCAGAGGTGAGCCGCGCGCACGCCGTGTTCGAGAGCGCCGACGACGAAGTTCGCGTGCGCGACCTGAGAAGCAACAACGGCACCCGTGTGAACGGAGAACGCGTCGACAGCTGCATCCTGGCCGACGGCGACGAGGTGCAGGTCGGCAAGTGCGTGATCCGCTTCCTGGCAAGCGGCGGCGAGGTGAGCGACGCCGAAGTGCTGCGCCTCATCACCGTGCCGGGCAAACTCACCGACCTCGAGCTGCGGAAGCTCGCACCCACCGAAAAAAGCTGAGCCTTACTTCGGCATCAGAACCGTGTCGATGGCGTGGATCACGCCATTGCTCGCCTTGACGTCGGCTGCCACGACCTTGGCACCGTTCACCGTCACGCCGCCGGACGTGGCCAGCGTGAGGCTGCCACCTTCCACCGTCTTCACCATGCCGGGCTTGACGTCCTTGGCCATCACCGCGCCGGACACCACGTGGTACGTCAGCACCTTGGTGAGCATGGCCTTGTCGGCGAGCAGCGCGTCGAGTTGCGCCTTGGGCACCTTGGCGAACGCAGCGTCGGTCGGAGCGAACACGGTGAAGGGGCCCGGACCTTTCAGCGTGTCGACCAGTCCGGCGGCCTGCACCGCGGTGACCAGCGTCTTGAAGTTTCCGGCCTTCACGGCGGTGTCGACGATGTCCTGCGCAAACGCAGTCACAGCACCGGTGGCAAGGGCAAGGGCGATCAAAGTCTTCTTCATGATTGGCTCCAAAAAGTGAGGATTAAGTCACACCAAAAAACTGGTGCGGTTTGAATATATACCAATCAGTCTCCTAAATACTATCTGGTCTTTTTTATAACCATTTGGTATTTTCGGAGCGATCGCCCAGCAAAAAGCGCCTGCATCTTGCGATGCAGGCGCCTCGGATTCAACCTCTCGCGAAGATCAGGCCGCGCCGAGCGGCTTGTACGCGGCGATGCCGTCAAGCACTTCCTTTTTGGCGGCTTCGATGCCTTCCCAGCCGAGGATCTTGACCCACTTGCCTTCTTCCAGGTCCTTGTAGTGCTCGAAGAAATGGCTGATGGCCTTCAGGCGCATCGGGTTCACGTCGTCGATCGACTTCCAGTGGCTGTAGATCGGCAGCACCTTGGTGGTGGGCACGGCCAGCACCTTGCCGTCGACGCCCGCTTCGTCTTCCATCATCAGGATGCCCAGCGGCCGGCATGGCACGACCACGCCCGGCAGCAGCGGATACGGCGCGATCACCAGTACATCGACCGGATCGCCGTCGCCGCTCAGTGTTTGCGGCACGTAGCCGTAGTTGGCGGGGTAGTACATCGCCGTCGTCATGAAACGGTCGACGAACAGCGCGCCGGATTCCTTGTCCACTTCGTACTTGATCGGGTCCGAGTTCATCGGGATCTCGATCACCACATTGAAGGCGTCGGGAACGTTCTTGCCGGGGGAAACTTTGTCGAAGGACATGTCTTTTGTTCGAGTGATGGAAAGGGACCGCGAAGGACTCGCGAGGATGCGGACAAACCCGAATTTTACTTTCCGCGTCACTCACCAGTCACACAGGGCGTGACTTTTGCCTGTAAATTGACTCCGTTGGCCAATCGGCTCGGCGCTTTCGGCGCAGAGCTTCGAGGAAGCAACGCGACGGATAACCCAGATCCCGTATGCGTTGCACGCAGAGTTCGCACGCAGGACAAGGGCTGTCCGTCTCCACAAGTCAGAAAAACTTCATGGAGATGCAAAGCATGATTGGCAACACCCCCCTGATCCTCGCCATCGTCTGCGGCCTCGTGGCCGTGGGCTACGGCTTCTGGGCGCGCAGCTGGATCCTTTCCAAAGACCCCGGCAACGCGCGCATGCAGGAGATCGCCGACGCGATCCAGACCGGCGCCGCGGCTTACCTCGCCAAGCAGTACCGCACCATCGCCATCGTCGGCGTGGTGCTCGCCCTGCTGATCGGCATCTTTCTCGACCTCACCACCGCCGTCGGCTTCGTCGTCGGCGCCGTGTTGTCGGGCGCCTGCGGGTTCATCGGCATGAACGTGTCGGTGCGCGCCAACGTGCGCACCGCGCAGGCCGCGACGCAAGGCATCGGCCCGGCGCTCGATGTCGCGTTCCGCGGTGGCGCGATCACCGGCATGCTGGTGGTCGGACTCGGCCTGCTCGGCGTGACGGGCTTCTACTGGTTCCTGGCGGGCAATGCGGCGCCGGGCGCCAACCTCGCGAACCTGCTGAACCCGCTGATCGGCTTCGCCTTCGGCTCGTCGCTGATCTCGATCTTCGCGCGTCTCGGCGGCGGCATCTTCACCAAGGGTGCGGACGTGGGGGCCGACCTCGTGGGCAAGGTCGAAGCCGGCATTCCGGAAGACGATCCGCGCAACCCGGCCGTGATCGCCGACAACGTGGGCGACAACGTGGGCGACTGCGCCGGCATGGCAGCCGACCTGTTCGAGACCTACGCCGTGACGCTGATCGCCACGATGGTGCTGGGCGCGTTGATGGTCGCGGCCGCCCCGGTCAATGCGGTGCTGTACCCGCTCGCGCTGGGTGGCGTATCGATCATTGCGTCGATCATCGGGTGCTTCTTCGTGAAGGCGTCGCCAGGCATGGTGAACGTGATGCCGGCGCTCTACAAGGGCCTGGCCGTCGCGGGCGTGCTGTCGCTCATCGCTTTCTGGTTCGTCACCAGCTGGATCATTCCGGACAACGCGATCGCGCCGAGCGGCAGCGTGTTGAAACTGTTCGGCGCCTGCTTCGTCGGCCTCGCTTTGACGGCCGCGCTGGTGTGGATCACCGAGTACTACACCGGCACGCAGTACAAGCCGGTGCAGCACATCGCACAGGCCTCGACCACCGGGCACGGCACCAACATCATCGCGGGCCTCGGCGTATCGATGCGCTCCACCGCCTGGCCGGTGATCTGCGTGTGCATCGCGATCATCTGCTCCTACCAGCTCGCCGGGCTGTATGGCATCGCGGTCGCGGCCACGTCGATGTTGTCGATGGCGGGCATCGTGGTGGCGCTCGACGCCTACGGCCCGATCACCGACAACGCCGGCGGCATCGCCGAAATGGCGGGCCTGCCCGACAGCGTGCGCAACATCACCGACCCGCTCGATGCCGTCGGCAACACCACCAAGGCGGTGACCAAGGGCTACGCCATCGGCTCGGCCGGCCTCGCTGCGCTGGTGCTCTTCGCCGACTACACGCACAAGCTGGAAGGCTACGGCCTGGCGATCGACTTCAACCTGAGCGACCCGATGGTGATCGTCGGCCTGTTCATCGGCGGGATGATCCCGTACCTGTTCGGCGCGATGGCGATGGAGGCCGTGGGCCGCGCGGCCGGCGCAGTGGTCGAAGAAGTGCGCCGCCAGTTCCGCGAGATTCCCGGGATCATGGACGGCACCGGCAAGCCCGAATACGGCCGCGCGGTGAGCATGTTGACCGGCGCTGCAATCAAGGAAATGATGATCCCGTCGTTGCTGCCCGTGGTGGTGCCGATTCTGGTCGGCTTGCTGCTCGGCCCGAAAGCGCTCGGCGGCCTGTTGATGGGCACCATCGTGACCGGCCTCTTCGTCGCGATCAGCATGTGCACCGGCGGCGGTGCGTGGGACAACGCCAAGAAATACATCGAGGACGGCCACCACGGCGGCAAGGGCAGCGAGGCGCACAAGGCGGCCGTGACCGGCGACACCGTCGGCGATCCCTACAAGGACACCGCCGGCCCGGCGATCAATCCGCTCATCAAGATCATCAACATCGTCGCGCTGCTCATCGTGCCGCTGGTGGTGAAGTTCCACGGTGGCGATGCTGCTGCGGCGATGCCGCCCAAGGTGATGGCGCCGCCCGCCGCGATGGCCCCTGCCGGGCCGAGCGTGTCGGGCGCGGTGGCCGCCATCGAAGCCGCGTCGTTCAGGGTCGAGGACGGCATCGTGAAGTTCTATTTCGCGACCGGCAAGGCCGAGGTCGCGCCCGGTGCTGGGGCGGCGCTGGCCGACGTGGTCAAGGCAGTGCAAAGCGGCAGCACCGTGGTGGTGAGCGGCTACCACGACACGAGCGGCGATCCTGCGCTGAACGCCGAGCTTGCGAAGCAGCGCGCCGTGGCGGTCGGCGAAGCGCTGAAGGCGGCCGGTGCGCCGGCCGAAAAGATCGAGCTGGCCAAGCCTGCGCAAACCGAGGCCAACGGTCCGCCGGCCGAAGCGCGCCGCGTCGAGGTCAAGGTCAGGTCCTGACGCCGAAGGGCGGTATCCTGCCCGCCCCATGCGCTACCTCTCCTCCCTTCTTCTCGGCATCCTGGCCATCGCACGTGCCGAGCTCACGCTGGTGCGGCGCTTTCCGCGCATCCTGCTCGCGATGGCCGCCATCGGCGCGGTGCCGGCGCTCTATGCGCTGATCTACCTCACCAGCGTCTGGGACCCAGCCGGCCACACGGCCGACCTGCCGGTGGCGATCGTCAACGAGGACAAGGGCGTGACCTATTTCGGCCGCACTGTGAACGTCGGCGTGGAACTCAACCGCACGTTGCTCGAGAAGCGGGCCTTCGGTTTCCGGCCGATGGCCGACGCCGAAGCGGCGCGAGCCGAGGTGCGACGCGGCACCCTCGCCTTCGCATTGCTGATCCCCGCCGATTTCAGCGCGAATGCCGTGCCGGGGACGCAGCGCGGCGCAGGCCAGCTCGTCGTCTACACATCCGAAGGCAACAACTACACCTCCGCCGGATTCGCGCGGCGCTTTGCCGGCGAACTGGGCCACCAGGTCAACGAGATGCTCAACGAGCAGCGCTGGGGACTGGTGCTCAACGCCGCCGCCGGCTCGCAGGAGCGCCTGACCCAGCTAAAGCAAGGCCTGCTGCAATTGCGCGACGGCAGCCAGATGTTGGCCAGCGGCTCCGCGCAGTACAGCGTCGCGGCGCGCGAAGTCGGCACCGGCTTCAAGCAGGTGAACGGCGGCATCCGCACCATCGACAGTAAATTGCCGGCGGACGCCGACCTGCGCGCGCTGAAGTCTGGCGCGCAACAGGTCGCCGCCGGTCAACGGGAACTGGGCAGCGGCCTGGCGCAAATCGACGACGGCATCGGCCAACTGGCCGGCGGTGCGATGCAACTGGGCGACGGCGCCCGGCGCATGCAAAAGGAATCGGCTGGCATTCCTTTCGTGGGCGACCGGCTCTCCACGGGCGCATCGGAGTTGGCAGCGGGCGCCGACAAGCTGCGCGCCGGCCTTGGCCAGGCGCAAGCCGGAACCGCGCAGGCGATCGAAGGCAACCAGATGCTGATCGCTGGCGCGTCACAGGTCGAGAGCGGCGTCGGCCGGCTCACCGACGGTATGACCGCACTGTCGGCGGGCGTGCGCACCATGGCCGGCAAGCTGCCCGACGACCGCAAGCTCGACGAGTTCATGCAGGGGGGCGTACAACTGGCGCAGGGCGCCGATCGCCTCCTCACCGGCGTGCGCACCATCGAAGCCGCTCTGCCGACCTCGATCACACGCATCGAGGGCAGCGCGCAAGGTCTGGCGGATTCGGTCGAGCCGAAGATCGAAGTGGTTGCACCGGTGGCCAACAACGGCAGCGCGTTCGTCCCGAACATGGTGTCGGTCGCGCTCTGGATCGGCGCGGTGATGGCGGGTTTCATCTTCAACATGCGCATCGTGCTGAGCGACCACCACCACTATCCGCGGTTGTCGAAGACGCTCGGCAAGATGACGATGCCCGCCGTGGTCATGCTGCTGCAATGCGCGCTGGTCCTGGCGACGCTGATCGGGGTGCTGCACGTCGAGGCGCCCCGCGTCGTGGCGCTCGGCGTGACGATGGTGCTCGCGTCGATCGTGTTCCTCGCGGTGCTGACGGCCATGCTCCACGTGTTCGGCGACTTCGGCCGCATCCTCACCGTGCTGCTCCTCACGCTGCAGCTGTCGGCAGGTGGCGGCGTGCTGCCGGTCGAGCTTTCGGCGGGCTTCTTTCGCACGGTGCACGACTGGCTGCCCTTCAGCTGGGTGGTGCAGGCCTTCCGCGCCGTGATGTTCGGCGCCTTCGACAACGCCTGGGGCACGGCGTGCGGCATGGTCGTGCTGTCAGGCGCCGTGGCCGTCGCGCTCATGGCGCTGTTCGGCAAATGGAAGGCCGTGGGGATGGACGACTACAAGCCGACCATCGACGTCTGATGGCGTCTACGCGCAGCGCGTGACGGCTTCAGTACCGAATACCGCGGTGGTATTCGTCGGAGATGCTGATCTCCTGCTGTGCTTGCTGCATCAGTTCAATGGCGCGTGCGGCGTGCCCTCCGAAGGTCGGGCCGTTGGCCTGTTGCGCGCCGCGGACGTGACCGATCGCTGCTTGCAGGAGCTGTTCGGCACTCTGGAAATTCGGGTGTGTCAACGCGTACGATGCCGCGCAGCCCAGGACGAGCGCCGCGCTCACCACCCCTGCAAAAAACGACGAGAGGGGTTTCATGGCAGTTCAGTTGCGGCCAAGTGCCACGGGTTGGGTGATCGGGATGTGCAGATCGGAATGCGGCCCGCCCGGCAGCGTGTCGAAATGCGAAGGCCCTTCGGGCAAGCGCGAGTGCTCGGCCTCGTGCAGCAACGCCACCCAGCGGCCGGCCGAGGAATCCGCCGGTTCGTCGTTGGTGAAGATACCGTTCCGGATGAAGAAGGTCTCGCCGCTCGGCCGTTCGACATGCAGCTCGATCAGGCGGCTGATCGGGAATGTGTACGTGACCAGCTTTTCCTTGGACTTGCTGTCCTTCGCGCCGCAGTTGAAGAATCCTTCGGCCGCGATCACGATGCACGAGCCCTCAACCGGATTGGCCTCTTGCCCATCCCCGGCGCCGCAGCGCCAGATTGCGGCCGGCAGCCGGGCGCGCACCTTGTCGATGACGAGGTCGCGGGCTCGGTTGAGCCCGGTCAACGGGGGCACCAGCGAACGGAGCTGACGCAGTCGCTCTGCAAAATTGTCGTCAAGCGTGAACTCGACGTGATGCGCCGGTTCGCCGTTGCGCTTGACGACCTGCATGACAATTTGACGTGTGTTGCTCACCGCATCCACCTTGAAAACAGAGTTACTTACCAACGGTATCAATTGTTATCAACTCTATCGAAGATTTCTGCTAAGCGGTAGACAGCCTTTAGTTCACAACAACGTCTCGGGAACGATGGGCGCGATGAGCGAGTTGTAGAAGCGTTTGAAGAAGCTCGATTCCGGCTCGGTGGTGAGCACCATCTCCTGCTCGCCGTCGGTGGTCAGCCATTCGAGCGTCCCGGCCGGTTGGGCCAGACGCAATCGGTAGGAGTTCTGCAGCTTGCTGATGTTGATGATGCGAAGCATCTCGCGCGCGAGTTGCGGGCTATCGATCACTACGCCCATTTCAGTGTTCTGGCTGGCGGAGCGCGGATCGAGGTTCATCGAGCCGACGAAGATCTTCCGCTGGTCGATGGCAGCGGTCTTGGAATGGAGCCGCCCCAGCGACTTGCCGAACATGCCGAAGCGCTTGCCGGCGGTGGTGCGCTCCGGGCTCAGTTCGTACACGTCGGCGCCGCTCAGCAGCAGGCGCTTCCGGTAGCGCACATAGCCGGTGTGCACCAGCGGCTCGTCGTTGGCGGCCAGCGAGTTGGTCAGCAGGGTGAGCTTCACCTGGCGCTTGCGCAGATCGTCGAAGGCGGCCATGCCCTTCTCGCCCGGCACCAGATAGGGCGAGGTTAGCTCGACTTCGCTTTGCGCTTCGAGCAACAGGCCCCACACCTTCATCGTCACGCTGGTGGCGATGGCTTCGTCCTCGGTCATATAGGCAGGCTTGCTCGGCGGGTCGGCGATCGCCAGCGCCTCGCCCCATAGGAGCCCGAGCCGGCCACCGTCGAGTTCTTCGCCGATGGGGCCGTAGCCCAGAATGTCCGATGGCGGCAATTCGATCTTCGGCGGCGGCGCGGCCATGCCGACCCAGTTGTCGAAGTCCACGCCGGTGAGCTGACGACCGTCGTCCGAACGCACGACCTCGTCGATCGGCCGCACCTGCTCACTGTTCCAGTAGGCATCGAAGATGGTTTCGAGTTGCGGGATCACCTTGCCGACGGCCAGCGCATCCATGTCGATGAAGTTCTGCGCCTCGCTCAGCACGAAATACTCGTCGGCAATGTTGCGACCGCCGACCACCGCCATCTTGCCGTCGGCGATGAACAGCTTGTTGTGCATGCGGTGATTGAGCCGCCCGATTTCCGAAGGCGAAGCCAGGAAGCGCGAAAGCAAACCGTTGCGCGCGCAGCAAAACGGGTTGTAGAGGCGCACGTCGACATTCGGCGTTTCCGACAAGGCCAGCAGCAATTGCTGGCTCTTGGCGGTGTAGAGGTCGTCGACCAACACGCGCACCTTCACGCCGCGCTGCGCCGCTTCGCGCAGCGAACGCAACAACAAGCGGCCGACGGCGTCGTTCTCGAGCTGGTAGTACTGAACCACCAGCGAGCGTTCGGCACGCTGCGCGAGCTGGATGCGCGCATCGAGCGAATAGACCCCGAGCGGCATGAGGCGAAAGCCCGAATGCTCGCCGGGCGGCGTCGACGCCTGCGCAATCTTCGCGAGCTTGGTCGATGGATCTGCCGCCATGGCCTGGACCGCAGGGCGTTCGCGCGGCGGCGGCAAGGTGCCGCAGGCGCCGAGCATGGCAACCAAGGCGGCGGCAAACACCGCGCGCAAGGTCAGTTTCAGCGTCTTCATGGTTTTTTCCTCTGGGCTGTTTCGAGTACGCAGATGCGCGCGCACCGGTTTCAGCCGGTTGTCCGACAGCGCCTCAACCTAGAATCGAAGCCACATCTGCCAGGAGCCACATCATGGGCCACGCATCGCATTCGATCCTCTCACGCGCCGCCTTGGCGATGACGCTTTCGCTCTGCGGTTTTTCGGCGCAAGCCGCTCTCGACATCGGCGATGCTGCGCCCAAGTTCACGGCGAACGCTGCGCTGGGCGGCAAGACCTTCCGCTACTCGCTCGCCGACGCTCTCGCCAAGGGGCCGGTGGTGGTGTATTTCTTTCCGGCGGCCGATTCGAGCGACTGCTCGCTCGAAGCCCACGCATTCGCCGAGGCCACTGACAAGTTCGCCGCGCTGGGCGCCACCGTCATCGGCATCTCGGCAGACGACATCGGCACGCTGACCCGGTTTTCAGTCAAGTCCTGCCAGAGTCGTTTCCCGGTGGCCTCCGACGAGTCGAAGGCCGTGATCCAGAGCTATGACGCCCTCATGCAAACACGGCCCGACTTCGCCAACCGGCTTTCGTATGTGATCGCGCCCGACGGCAAGGTGGCCTACTACTACCAGAACCTCAACCCCGACAAGCACGTCGAGCGCATGCTCAAGGCGGTCGAGGCGCTGCGCAAATAGCCCGGGTCAACGCCCGATGGCGCGCGACAGCCGCTCGACGATGATCGATTCGGCCTCCGCCATGATGCGGTCGATCAGTTCCTTCACGGTCGGCACATCGTGGATCAGGCCCGCGACCATGCCGCACGACCACGCACCCGCATCCATGTCGCCGTCTTTCATGATCTTGGGATAGACGCCGGCCACTTCTTCGAGGATGTCTTCGAACTTGAGGTTGGCGCCGAGCTCGCGTTCCTTCACGATGAGGCGGTCGACCGCATCGTTCTTCAGCACGCGCTCGGTGTTTCGCAGCGAGCGCATCACCAGGCGCGTGTCGAGTTCGCTCGCTTCGACGATGGCGCGCTTCACGTTCTCGTGCACCGGCGCTTCCTTCGTGGCGATGAAGCGCGTGCCCATGTTCATGCCTTCGGCGCCGAGCGCCATCGCCGCGACCAGCGAGCGGCCGTCGGCCATGCCGCCCGACGCCACGAACGGAATCTTGAGCGATTCGGCCGCGCGCGGCAGCAGGATGAAGTTCGGCACGTCGTCTTCGCCGGGATGGCCGCCGCACTCGAAGCCGTCGACGCTCACGGCGTCGCAACCGATCGACTCCGCCTTGAGCGAGTGCCGCACAGAGGTGCACTTGTGGATGACCTTGATGCCCGCCTCGTGCAGCATTGGCATCCACTTCTGCGGGTTGTTGCCGGCCGTCTCGACTGCTTTCACGCCGCCTTCGATGATGGCCTTGATGTAGCCCGGGTAGTCGGGCGAACTCACCGTCGGCAAGAAGGTGAGGTTCACGCCGAACGGCTTGTCGGTCATCTCGCGGCAACGGGCAATCTCTTGCGCCAGCAGCTCGGGTGTGCGCTGCGTGAGGCCGGTGATGATGCCGAGCCCGCCGGCGTTCGACACGGCCGCCGCCAGCTCGGCAAAGCCGACGTAGTGCATGCCGCCCTGGATGATCGGGTGCTCGATGCCGAAGAGTTCGGTGATACGGGTCTTCATGGGGTCTTGCCTGTCAGGTCGATGGGAATGGATTTCAGCGGCCGCTGAACACCGGCTCGCGCTTTTCGACGAAGGCGCGACTGGCTTCGCGATGGTCTTCGGTCTGGCCGCAATGGATGTGGTGCGTCGCTTCGAGGTCGAGGCAATCATCCACCTCGCCGGCCATCGCACGATTGAGGTTTTCCTTCATATAGCGGTAGGCGACGGTCGGGCCGTTCGCCAGACGCAGCGCAATCTCGCGAGTGCGCTCGGCCAGCGCTTCGGGTGCACACACCCAGTTGGTCAGGCCGAGGGCGAGCGCCTCTTCGGCGCTCACGCGTTCCGACAGCAAATACAACTGCCGCGCCTTGGCCGCGCCGACCAGCTGCGTCATGAAATAGGTGCCGCCGTAGTCACCCGAAAAACCGACGCGCGCGAAAGCGGTGGTCATGATCGCGGCGCTCGACATGATGCGCAGGTCGCAGGCCAGCGCCAGCGACAGGCCGGCACCAGCCGCTGCGCCCGGTAGCGCAGCGATGGTCGGCTTGGGCATCTTGAACAACCGTCCGGCCGTCTCGCGCTGGTTGATGCGCTGGACGTGGATGGCCTGGTCGATCGTCAATGCCCCCACGGTGCCGTCGCCCGAACTGGCCATGCCCTTGACGTCGCCGCCGGCACAAAACCCCTTGCCGGCCCCCGTGAGCACGATGCACTTGACTGCCGGGTCGACCTCGGCGGATGCCAGCTGCTTTTGCAGCGCCTGGTTCATCTCGCGCGACATCGCATTGCGCGCATCGGGGCGGTTGAGCGTGAGGGTGAGCACGCCCGTGTCGAGGGAGGCGAGAAGGTCGGGGGTGCCGGTGTCGATGGAGGTGGTGGTCATGTGTAGTCGTTGTGGTGATGCGATGCGGCTGGCGCCGCAACGAGCTTCGCAGGCCTGGCCGCCCAGCGGATTCGATGCACTGATTCGCGCACATCAATCGCGTGCATGCCGACGCGGCGGGGTTCAGGCGGCCGCGGTCGGCCCGCTGGTCGTGTTGACCGCGACGCCTTCGGCCTGCGCCACCTGAAAACGCTGCAACAGGCTGTGCAGCATTTCAGTGGAGAGCCCGTGGATCACCAGCCGGTGGCCGGCGCGCAAGGTCGACAGCGGCACCAGCGGATGCTTGTTATTGACCAGCACCAGATGCTCCGGCGCCGCGAGCAGCGTGGCCGTGTAGATACCGATGGTCTCGTCCAGCTGCAGCGAGTTGGCCGCGCGCCAGAAGTCGTTGTCGGTCAGCATCAGCTGGTAGAGCGGCGTGAAGAGCTCGATGGCGCTCTGCAGGTCGAGGAAATTGAGCTTGCCGCGCGGCATGTCTTCGAGCTTCAGGTCCGGGTTGCGAATCATCGACAGATCGAGGTGCTGGGGCTTGCGCAGTTCGAGGCCCTGCTCCCGCAGCGCCTTGTTCAGGCGAATCACGAAGTTGAAGAGGTTCAGGTCGTGCTTCAGGAACATGTGGTCCTTCAGCGCGTCGATGTCGGCCGGCTCCAGCGGGCTCGTCGCCACCGGTGCCGGCGAATTGCGCCCGATGAAGGCAAGCACCTGCGAGCCCAGGTGGAAGTGCCGCAGGATCAGCCAGTTCGCCTCGGGCGACACGAAGCGCTTGAGCCCCCACGCGAGAAAGCGGTGCAGCAGCCCGGAGTGCGACCAGTTGCGCGGCACGAACACCTTCACCACCTGCAGCAGGATGATGAAAGCGCGCGCCAGTGGCCGGAAGAAAGGCAACAGGTACTGGCGCGAGGCCGAGCTCGAATCGGTGAGCCACGCGGTCTTCACGTCGTCGGGCAGCGGCGTGCTCTGGTCGAGATAGAGCGCGAGCCAGGGGCTCGGGTCGCGCTCATCCCAGGGCTTCGAAAGAAAGTCCGGGGGTGTGGGTGTCGTGCTCATGGCGTGGTCTTCAACGGTCCTGCGTGACATGCTGGAACTGCATGAGGTACAGCGCGGCGGTGTGTTTGGCTGTGTCGATGATCTGCTGCGGCGCGCGGCCGGTGGTGTCGAGCGACATCACCATTTCGACGGCCATCAGCCAGCGGCTCAAATGGTGCTCGTCGTTGTGGCCGTGGTACTCGAGGAAACGGAACACGTCGGGCGGCAACGACAACGATGCCTTCAGCAGTGGCAACAACGCGGGCACGATGCGCTGACCGGTGCCTTCGATGATGTAGATCGCGCCCAGCAAGCCGATCGGGTCGCGCGTGGCGGCCAAGCCGTGCAGGTAGGCGTTGAGCGCCTCGCCACCCGGGTTGCGCCGCAGCGCGGTGATCTCGCTCACCGTGCCGCCAGCCTTGCGGTAGTCGTCGAACAGGATCTGGAAATCGTTCTGCTCCTCGCCGGCATGTACGCCGATCAGCGCCGCGAGCGCGGCGTAGTCGCCGCTCAACGAAGCCGCGCCTTCGCGCATCCAAAGGCTGCCTTCGCGCACCTGTGGCACCCAGTGTTCCATCCAGTTCAGGTAGTCGGGCGGCGTGAAGCGGCGCTCGCGGATCTTGCGCACGAGCGGTGTGCGCCAGACCTGTGAGCGGTAGTCGTGCCAGATCGACGCGAGCTCGGTGAGCAGGTCGCGCAACGCGGCCGGTGCCTGTGCGGGGTCGTGCGGCGGCGCGATCACGTCCGCTTTCTGCGTCGCGATCTCGGCCTGGACCGTTGGCCGGGCCTCGGACTTCGAAGCGCCCTCGCCTTCCACCTCGAGCAGCATGTAGGCCGCCATGAAGCGACCCGACTCCGGCACGTAGCAAAAGATCTGTTCGCCCGGTTTCACGGTCCGCGTGTGCAAGAACTCGGCCAGCATGATCAGGATCGACGCCGCGCCGGTGTTGCCGCGCCACGCCAGGTTGCTCCACCAGCGTTCGCGCGGAATCGCGAGACCCGCCTTGCCCATCAGGTCTTCCACGACCGGGATGAATTTCTCGGACGAGTAGTGGCACAGAAAGTGGTCGACACGGGCCGGGTCGACCCAGCCGTCCTTGACCAGCGTCGCGTACTCGTGGATGCCGATGTCGAACAGATGCGGCAGCAGCCGGATGTCTTGCCGCAGCGAGAGTGCGCCCGCGGCTTCAGCTTCCTGCCAGGAGCCGTAGTCGAGGTGGCCCTTTTGCCGGTCTTCGGTGAGGCCCAGTTGCATGCAGACCGGATAGTCGCCGGAGAACGCGCGCTGGTGCACCCACTTCAGCCGCAGCTTGAGCCCCGGCTGGCCCGCGAGTGATGCGGCATTCGACAGCAGCAACGCACCGGCACCATCGGACAGCATCCAGCGCAGGAAGTGCGAATCGAAGTCCGTTTCGTAGCCGCGCGCCGCGAAGCGCGAGCGCTTGAAAAGCCGCGATGGCAGCTCGCTCGCGACCGCCAGCGCGCTGGTGTGTGCGCCGAGCTCGATGCCCTGCGCCGCCGCCTGGATCGCCGACACGCCCGCGGCGCAAATGCCGTGCACCGACAACGTTTCCATCGGCGGCGCGGCGAGTTCGCCCTGCAACATGTTGGCGAAGCCGGGCATCAGCGTGTCGCCGCCCGAAGAGCCGGTCGCGAGCAGCGACACGCTCGCGAGATCGACGCCACCGCGCTGAAGGCAATCGCGCACGGCACCGGCTGCGAGTTGCGCGTTGTTGAACACCGTTTCGCCTTCGGCATCGATCGCGTAGTGGCGTTGGCGGATGCCGTTCTCGGCCAGGATGCGGCGCTTGATCCGCTGCGACATGCGATTGAGTGGCGCGATGAACGCATCCATCTGCTCGTTCCCGATGGGTGCGCCCGGCATGAAGTAGCCGGCGCTCTGGAGGTAGACGCTTTTGAAAGGAACAGGCATGTCGTCGGTTCAGTGGGTGGTTGGCTTCACAGCCATGAGCGAGTGGCTGCGAAAGCGCGGCAGCACCGCGCCGAGCAGGTAGACGCGCAGCATGTACGGCACCAGGCCGCGTTCGTTGAGGGCGGGGTCGACGCGGTGGCGGTAGTGCGCGCGGTGCAGCCGGGTGAGTTCGGACCAGTGGGCATGCGGGTTCTCGTGGTGAGCGGTGTGGAGCCCGATGTTGAACAGGAGCGGGTTGACCAGACCCTCGAAGTTGCGCGCGTAGTTGAGCGTGCGCCCTTGCGTATCGCCAGACGCTCCCGGCGGATGCCCATCCGCATGTGCGTGCTGCAGGTAGTTGGTCGCGAGCAGCCAGTGCAGGCCGTGCAGCTGCGGCACGATCACGAAGACGAGCGCCTTCTTCCAGTCGATGGCGAGCAGCACCACCCACGAGCCGAGCCACACGCCGTACTGCGCGACGCAGTAGCCGAAGGCACCGGAGCGTTGGCGTCGCAGCGCCTTCAACCAGTTGATGAAGAGCGGATAAAGAACCCAAGCGGCCTGCAGCGGATGCAGGAGGTAGCCGGTCAGATGATTGGTGTCGCCGCCCGCGAAGCGATAGGTGCGCGCAACGTCTTTCGGTCCATGGCGATGCCGATGGTGGTTGGCGACGTGAGCCGGCCAGAAGACGAAAGTCGGATGGCCTTGAAGCAGCGTGATGCCGAAGTCCGTCACGCGATTGGCGGTGCGACCGCGCCACATGCGCAGGTGCGTGTGGTTGTGGTGAATCACGCCGATGCCGAGCGTGAGGAACAGCAGCAGCGCGTAGAGCGGCCATGAGAAACCATTGAACCATTGCCAAGCCGCGAGCGCGGGGAGCGCGGCGAGGTAGGCGAGGCTTTGCCAGTCGCGGAGGTTGCGCAATCGCGGTCGCTCGCGCATGTCAGCTTTTTTGCCGCGCCCGGAACGCATTCAATTGCGCATCGGCTGCGTCACCCGCCAGCCGTGTCCTGAACAACCGGTCCATGAAGGTGAACTGGAAGCCGTAGTTGCCGCTGTGACACGCATGGTGCAGATGGTGGCGCCGGCTCGCGGCAAACCAATGGCCATACGACACGCGCGTGAAGAAGTCGTAGTTGGCATGCCCAACATTGTTGAAGAACAGGCTGAAGATCGGCACCGATGCGAGCGCCCAGAAGCTGAAGTCGTGCACCAGCATCGGCAGCAGGATCACATTGCCCAGCATGGCCGCCTCGATCGGATGGAAGCTGTAGCTCGAGAACGGCGTGCTCACCATCGAGCGGTGATGCGGGCCGTGGAAGCGACGCAGCCAGCGCGTGTGCAGCAAGCGGTGGTTGATCCAGAAATGCACGTCGTTCCAAACCGCCAGCACCAGGATCTCGGCGGCGATACGCCAGCCCGACGGGTCTACAGCGAGCCGGGCCCAACCCAGCTGCAGCAATCCCCACGGGAACACCATGCCAAGCCCGAAAATCAGGATCGACAGGCCCGACTGCGTGAACTCCTCGCGCAACTGCCCGGCGCGCAGCGGCCGGGGGTCGAGCACGCGCCCGATAGCGAGCGCAGGCAGCAGCTTGCGCGTGAGCCACCAGGTGATCGCACCGAAGCTGAGGTAGATGCTGCCGAAGAACAGCAGACCCCAGGCCATGGCCTGGATTGCGGAGAGGGACTGGAAAATTTGTGCCACAGCCGGAGTATCTCAGCACCGCTCGCGAGCGGATCCGCGACGCTTGCAGGAGAATTCCGCCATGCAACTGAATTTCATCGCCAACGCCAACGTGCCGTCCGCCTCCGGCCGCACCCTCCCCGTCATCGATCCTTCCGATGGCCAGGTCTTCGACGAGCTGCAGCGCAGCAACGCCGACGACATCGATTCCGCGGTGCGCGCAGCGCGCGACTGCTTCGACAACGTCTGGCACAAGGTGAGCGCGGCCGACCGCGGCCGGCTGCTCTACAAGCTTTCGCAGAAGATCGCCGAGCACACCGGCGAGCTCGCGCTGCTGGAGCAACGCGATTGCGGCAAGCCCGTGAAGCAGGCGCGCGCCGATGCACTGGCGCTGGTGCGCTACTTCGAGTTCTACGCCGGCGCCTGCGACAAGCTGCACGGCGAAACCATTCCGTACCAAGACGGCTACAGCGTCTTCACCTGGCGCGAGCCGCACGGCGTCACCGGCCACGTCATTCCGTGGAACTACCCGATGCAGATCTTCGGGCGCAGCGTCGGCGGCGCGCTGGCGGCGGGCAATGCGTGTGTGGTCAAGCCGGCGGAAGACGCCTGCCTGTCGCTCATCCGCGTGGCACAACTGGCAGCCGAAGTCGGGTTCCCGGCGGGCGCACTGAACATCGTCACCGGCTACGGCCATGAGGTCGGCGATGCGCTCGCGCGGCATCCGGGCATCGACCACATCAGCTTCACCGGCAGCCCGTCGGTCGGCACGCTGATCCAGCAGGTCGCGGCGGAGCGACATTGCCCGGTCACGCTCGAGCTGGGCGGCAAGAGCCCGCAGATCATCTTCGCGGACGCCGACCTCGGCGCCGCGATTCCGGTGCTCATCAACGCGATCGTGCAGAACGGCGGCCAGACCTGTTCGGCCGGCTCGCGCGTGCTGATCGAGCGCGAGGTGTACGAGCTGGTGCTCGAGCGCCTCGGCCACGCCTTCGAGGCGCTGCGCGTCGGCCCGGCCGCGATGGACCTCGACGTCGGTCCGCTGATCCGCCAATCGCAGCAGCAGCGCGTGTGGGACTTCCTGAGCGATGCACAGCACGACGGCATCCCGATGGTGGCGCAAGGCATCGTCGTCGAGGAAGCGCCCGAGACCGGCTTCTACCAGGCGCCCACGCTGCTGCGCGACGTGCCGGTGATGCACCGCTTGGCGCAGGAAGAAGTCTTCGGCCCGGTGCTCGCCGCGATGCAGTTCAGCGACGAAGACGAAGCCGTCTCGCTCGCCAACGCCACGCAGTTCGGCCTGGTCGCCGGCGTGTGGACGACCAACGGCGCGCGCCAGTTCCGCATGGCCAAGCGCGTGCGCGCCGGCCAGGTGTTCATCAACAACTACGGCGCGGGCGGCGGTGTCGAGCTGCCTTTCGGCGGCGTGAAGTCGTCGGGCTACGGACGCGAAAAGGGCTTCGAGGCGCTGTACGGGTTCACCACGTTGAAGACCGTGGCGGTGCGACACGGTTAAGCAGCCAAGATAAGAATCGCTATCATCTGGCGGTCTTCCACTGAAAGGATTCCGCATGATCGCTGCACCGTCGGATGTCGACCTGCTGCTGCGCGAACACCGCGCGCTGCTGGCGCAATACGGCGCGGTGCAACGGCGTTGTGCCGGCCTCTTGACCGAGCAACAGGCGCGCATCGTGCGCCTCGAATCCGACACGCTGCAGTTGCGCGCGTTGCTCATCGCCCGCGACACGGCGCTCGCCTTCGCGCGTGAAGATCGCGCAGCGCTCGAACTCGCTGCCGTGCCGCTCGACGTGCACCAGAAGGCCGTGCTCTGCATCGGCAAGGACGCGCCGAACGCGCGCGCCACGCGGCGCGTCATCGAGCGCGCGGGCGGCCAGTTCCTGCAGCACGACGGTGCGGATGCGGACGACAGCGAGGCACTCGAAGCGAGCCTGCGCGCTGCCGACCTCGTGATTTGCCAGACCGGCTGCGTGAGCCACGACGCGTACTGGCGCGTGCAGGACCATTGCAAGCGCACCGGCAAGCGCTGCGTGCTGGTCGATCAGCCGCAGCCGATCCGCTTCATGGCGCGCGCCGGACGCGAAGCCAGCGCGACCGGAGAGTCTTGAAGCGCAGCGCTCAGCCGAGCGCCGTGTCGAGCAACATCATCAGCACGAAGCCGACCATGAGGCCGCCGGTCGCGCACGCCTCGTGCCCCTTGCGGTGCGACTCCGGAATGATCTCGTGGCTGATGACGAACAGCATCGCGCCTGCCGCGAAACCCAGCCCCCACGGCAGCAGCGCGGCCGAGTAGCCGACAACGGCGGCGCCCAGCACAGCGCCCACCGGCTCGATCAACCCCGAGGCCATGCCGAGCGTCACCGCGAACGAGCGCTTATAGCCGGCCGCCAGCAACGCCACCGCGACGACCAGGCCTTCCGGCACGTCCTGGATGGCGATGCCCATGGCCAGAGCGTCGGCGCGCAGACCTTCGTTGCCCGCATAGCCGACACCGATTGCCAGCCCTTCGGGAAGGTTGTGCAAGGCGATCGCGATCACGAAGAGCCACGTGCGTCGCAGCTTCTGCGCCGAGTGGCCTTCGCGCCCCTTGATGAAATGCTCGTGCGGCAACACGCGCTCCATCAACAGCAACGCCAGTCCACCGAGCAGGATCGCGATGCCGACGATGCCGCCGCCCACCCACGGGCCACCGCCGAACGCGGTGCCGGCCTTGGCAGCTGCGATGCCGGGGATCACGAGCGAAAACGCGCAGGCCGCCAGCATCACACCTGCGCCAAAACCGAAGAGCGTGTCCTGCACCCTGTCGGAGAGACGTTGCGCGAACAACACCGGCAAGGTGCCAAGCGCCGTGGCCAATGCCGCGACGGAGCCGCCGATGAGTGCCTCCAGCACCACCGGATTGCCCTGCACGTCATGCCAGAACTGCGCCACGAGCACCAACACGCCCGCACCGACGATGCCCAGGCCCAGCCACTCGCGCAGGGCGCGGTTGCGCCTCGGTAGCGCGGTGGTTTGCAGGTCTTCCATCGAACGGGTTTCCTTTGCCGCGGGACGCGGCGGGTCACCAGGGCGGTCGGCCCGGTTGTCACGGTTTTAAAACGTCGAACGATTCGCAGGGCGACGGATTGACCCCTGGCCGTCGTAGGCGCCGATGCCAAACGAATGCCCGCCTCGGCCTGCAAATGATAATCGTTCTTATTTAAGCGATCGAGTGTAGGGGGCTAACGGCCTTGCCTACACTGGCACCCCTCACTTTTTCACCACACTTCTGGAGACACACGCCATGCGCGTCAAAGACAAATCGATCATCGTGACCGGCGCCGGCGGCGGCATCGGCGAAGGCATCGCCAAGCGGCTGGCCGCCGAAGGCGCGCAGGTCGTCGTGAACGACATCAACCCGGCCGCGGGGCAGCTGGTGGTCGACGCCATCCTGCGCGAGGGCGGCCGCGCTTCGTTCTTCGCAGCCGACGTCACGAAATCCGCCGATATGAAGGCGCTGGTGGCCGCCGCCGTCGAGCGCCATGGCAAGCTCGACGCGATGGTCAACAACGCGGGCTGGACGCACCGCAACCGCCCGGCCCTCGAAGTCAGCGAAGCAGAATTCGACCGCTGCTACGCGGTCAATGTGAAGAGCATCTACCTGGCGACGATGTTCGCGGTGCCGGCCTTCCAGGCCAACGGCGGCGGCAGCTTCATCAACATCGCCTCGACCGCGGGCGTGCGTCCGCGGCCCGGCCTCACCTGGTACAACGGCTCGAAGGGCGCGGTCATCACGACCAGCAAGTCGCTCGCCGCCGAGCTCGGCCCCGACAACATCCGCGTGAACTGCATCAACCCGGTGTTCAACCCCGACACCGGCCTGGCGGCCGAATTCGCCGGCGGCCCGCTCACCGAAGAACGCAAGGCCAAGTTCCGCGCCACCATTCCGCTCGGCCGTTTCTCGACCGCGCTCGATGTCGCCAATGCGGCCCTGTATCTGGCGAGCGATGAGGCATCGTTCATCACGGGCGTGTGCATCGAGGTCGACGGCGGCCGCTGCGTCTGAGGGGAAAAAGGCGGCACAGACCGCCCTGACATTTCCAACAAGAAGGAGACAGAACCGTGAATTCCATGAACCGCATCGCGCGCCGCACCCTGCTCGGTGTCGCCCTGGCGCTGCCACTCCTGGCCTCAGCACAACTGCTGCCGGCCGCCAGCCCCGAGCGCGTCGGCCTGTCCGGCGAACGATTGCAGATGCTCAGCGACGTGCTGAAAGCCGACGTCGCCGCCAACAAGATCCCCGGCGCGGTGCTGCTGGTGTCGCGTCAGGGCAAGGTCGCCTGGTTCGATGCCATCGGCAAGCTCGATACCGCCGCCGGCACGCCGATGGTCAAGGACGGCCTCTTTCGCATCTACTCGATGAGCAAGCCGATCACCACGGTGGCCGCGATGATGCTGGTCGAAGATGGGAAGCTGAAGCTCGACGACCCGATTGCGATGTACCTGCCCGAGTTCGCCAACATGACGGTCGGCGTAGAGAAACCGGGCGCTGACGGCAAGCCGGTGCTTGAGACCGTGCCGGCGCGCCGGCCGATCAGCGTGCAGGACCTGATGCGCCACACCTCCGGCCTCACCTACGGATTCTTCGGCCCGGGCCTGGTCAAACAGGCCTACAACGCCGCGAACCTCGGCGCGGGCGACCCGACACTGGCCGAGTTCTCGCAGCGCCTCGCCAAACTGCCGCTGGCCTACCAGCCCGGCACGACCTGGGACTACAGCCAGTCGACCGACATCCTCGGACGTGTGATCGAAGTGGCGTCGGGCCAGTCGCTCTACACCTTTGAAAAGGCCCGTCTGCTCGATCCGCTCGGAATGACCGACACCAGCTATTACGTGCCGGAACCGGTGCGGCAGCAGCGCATCGCGGAGCCACTGGCGACCGATCGC